>QMVB01000001.1 GCA_003660905.1 Candidatus Nanohalarchaeota archaeon
TAACTGTCAAATTCTTTATCTAAAATATTGTGAAAAAATAAAAATTTAGTAAATGTCAAACTTAGGCTGCAAAATTTCGCAAGTAGTTTAGTTTCGGCAAAAAGAAATTTGCTCCAAAAAAAGCAAAATTCTTTTCTGTTATTTATGTATTATGCTATAAAATATATTTATCTCTAAATAATCCCCAAGCGCGGAACAGTGAAGAAAAGGAAGTTCTGTGGATTCTTGCGTGTCATTCAACAAAGTTGAATGTGCAGAAAATCCGAAGGATATTCCCGCATTCTTGCATTACCGCATCATGCGGATTATTTTTTCTTTTTGAATTTGTATTTCTTAAGAGCATATGAGACAGGATTTTTTATGTTATTTTCAATGCAGAATTCATCCCTGTGGCACACTCCCAAGTCTGTGTAATATCCGCTCTTTGTGCAATTTGGCGGAGGCGCGGCATCTCGTTCATTCTTTGCATAGCTTAATTGCGAGGAAATATAATGCTCTTTTAATGGCTCTGTGTTTTTCGTATTCCACTCCATCAGCAATTGCTTTATGTCCTCCCTATCCCAGCCGCAGCTGGTCAGGAAATTAATCATGATAAATACGGCTCTTTTTTTGCCGTCATCAATGCCCGCAAGTATCGTTTTGATGCACGGAGGAAAATAATCAAAGGATATTTTTGCCGTCAGGGTTTTGCGATATCTGACCTGGCGGATTCTGGTTGCAACATCCAGAGGAACAAAAAGAAGGGCTATTTTTTTGTTTGATAAAATAGTTTTTGCCTCTTTAAAATCCATAACAAAAAGATTATATATTGTCTCCTCTTTTTTCGTAATTTGTGATTCCTTTGCTTTCCTCCTTATCTTTTCAGGCGTGCCGGCAAACACAACACTTCCAGATGAATCAAGAGCATCCCGGTATGCTCTTCTTTTTGAGGCAGGCATGTTTTTTATTTTTTTTTCCAGAAAGAATTTTGTGCTTATTTTTACTTTTTTTTCAAATCCTGTTGTTTTTTCCTGATGTTTTTCCTTCAGCGTTTTGTTTTGCTCAAATGAAAAATAATCATTTGCCCTTACCAGAAGCTCCTGGCTTTCATTAGGCTCTTTTTTTGTCAAAAATTCCCTTACTTGCTTCACATTCTGGATTTTTGCATCTTCCTTCCTGAAGTATTTGATTTTGGCTATGTCAAGGACAATACTCGCAAGGTATGTTTTTTCATTTAGGCTGTATGGCATCCGAAACAAGTGCCTGTTGGACCAGTTTTCTTCTATGTCTGCGTATGCATAAGGGTTGGATACATCTTTGTTCAGCAATTTGCTGTACTGTTCTTTTAATTTTCCTCTAATCCTGTCTTTTAGGTATGCTGCTGTCTGCTGGAGAAGTTGAGGATACATGAGCTTTATTTCTTTATCTCCAATGCGCTCTGGCATTGTCTTGTGCGAAACAGCGATGTGAAAGCCCCGGTTGCCTGAGAATTTTGCATAGATGTTTTTTATATTATGCTTTTGAAGCTCTTCAATAAGCAGTATTGCGGCGATTTTTGCAAATTCAATGCCTTTGTCTGCATCAATGTCAAAGAGCAGATCAAATGAAGTTCTGTTTTGGTCCATTTCAAACTTTGAATTGACGATATTCATTGGGTTCTTCCAGTTTTCAACAGAATTGTGGAATGAAGAAGCGCCCATATTTATCCAGTTGATTATATCTCCCTTGTATTCGGCGCAGCTCGGTCTTCTGCCATACCGGGAACCATAAAATACAGGGACCATTTCCTTGTCTCTTGAATTGGCAAAGAGCGAGTCGACAATGTCCTGCCTTGAATAATATTTCCTGTATTCATAAGGTTCCATGAAACTATTTGTGCTAGATTATTTTAAAATTATATAAAATTTTGTTTACTTAAATTCTATGGACAATGCAACAGCGGGACAATTTTTGGATTAATTGCAATGCTCGGCTATGGTCTGTCCAATAGTCTGACAAAAATTCCTGTAAACAAAATAGGAAGCCTAAAAACAGTTTTCTTTAGAAATGTGTTCGCCTCATTCTTTTTATTCATGGCTCTTTTATTTTTCCTGCCCGAATCTATTTTCTCAATTAGTTATATTCTAATTGCGCTTATTCTTTCATTGATTGGCTATGTCTCGATAATCGCGTATTAAAAAGCTTTAGGCATTGGAAAAATAGGAATTGTATCTCCTGTTGCAAATTCTTCAATCATATTTACCGTCCTTTTTTCAATAATTTTTTTTAAAGAAGCGCTTTCGATTATGCAGGCATTTTCCATTCTGCTGATGATAGCAGGCATTGTCCTTATTTCGATAAATTTCAGGGATTTAAAAAAGCCTCATATCTTTCAATTGTCAAGCGGAGTTCCTTATGCTTTGATTACCTGTCTTTTATGGGGGTTAATGTATTCTTTGATTAAAATTCCTGTAATGGTCATCGGACCGATATTGACCTCTTTCGTTATTGAAACAGGACTGTTATTGTACAGTGGTGTTCATTTAAATGTTCGCAAGATTTCCTTTAGCATCCCGGATTCCAATACACTGAAATATATTTTCTTTCTTGCTCTTTTTGGCGCAATAGCCACTTTATCTTTTAATCTTGGCATAAAATTATATAATGTAAGCATTGTTGCGGCATTGACATTTTCAAGCCCGCTCATAGTTGCCCTGTACGGGAAATTTATATATAAAGAAAAGCTTACATTCCAGCAATGGTTTGCGATTTTGTTAATCTTGTGCGGAATTGTTTGCATATCTTATTTTTGATTAAAAGTATCATGTTTATATATTTTTTATTATATTAATATAATGAATTATATGAATCGAAAAATTATCATAATTGGATTGATTATAGTCGCTCTCTTTTTGTCTGGGTGTGTTATTGAACCTAAACCAACAGCAGATGATGGAGAAGTAACCCAAGAAGGAATCAATGCAGTTATAGATGCCAATAATCAATTTGCTTTTGACCTTTATTCCGAATATAAATCAGAAGAAGGCAATATATTTTTTTCTCCTTACAGTATTTCAACAGCATTAGCAATGACTTATGAAGGAGCGAAAGGTCAAACAGCAAAAGAAATGCAATCAGTGTTTCATTTCCCGCAAGACGACAATGAAAGAAGATCTGCTTTTGCAGGGATATATAATGAAATAAACAAAAAAGATAAAGGGTATGAACTATCTACAGCAAATGCATTGTGGGCTCAAAAAGATTTTGCATTTTTGGAGGAGTATATTGAACCAATAGAGCAATATTACAGAGGAAAAATTACTAATCTTGATTTTGTAACACGAACAGAGGAATCAAGAAAAACCATCAATGATTGGGTTGAAAAGCAGACAAATGATAAAATCAAGGATTTAATTCCGCCCGGCAGTCTAAATTCAATGACAAGGCTGGTTCTTACCAACGCAATCTATTTTAAGGGAGATTGGGTCTACCAGTTTGATAAAAAAAACACAAGAGAAGATGATTTTAAGATAACTGAAAATAATATTGTTAAAGTTCCGATGATGCATTTAGACAATGATGATGCAAAATTCAATTATGCCCAAACTGAGGATTTTCAAATTCTCGAAATGCCTTATAAAGGCGAAGAGCTATCAATGCTTATTCTTCTTCCAAAAGACAATATAAAAAGCATAGAATCCTCGCTTACATCCGAAAAATTATCTGAGTGGAAAAATATGCTTAAGAAAGAAGAAGTAATCATATATATGCCTAAATTCACATTTAAAACCAAATATTTTATGTCTGATGCATTGGTGGATATGGGGATGCCAACTGCTTTTTCAGGCGGTGCAGATTTCTCGGGAATGACAGGAAGTAAGGATTTGTTTATTAGCTTTGTAATCCACCAGGCTTTTGTTGATGTAAACGAGGAAGGCACAGAAGCAGCAGCAGCAACTGCGGCAGGCATGCAGTTCACAGCTGTTATGCCAACCAACATTTTCCGTGCCGACCATCCATTTATCTTTATAATACAGGAAAAAGAAACAGGAAATATCTTATTCTTGGGGAGAGTTGTTGATCCATCCAAATAAAGCTACTTCTTTTGTAATTATATTAATAGATGAGAGAATCTTGCTTAATTATTTAAAACTTAATGCTAAAAATCTTTATGGCAGATGAGTTGATGGGAGGAATAACTGAACCGGCAACATCGCTGAAAAACAAGACCGGGTCCTGGAGATCACAAAAACCTGTCTGGGATAAAGAAAAATGCAAACATTGTATGATTTGCGTGAATTTTTGCCCAGATATGGCAATCGTTGCCAAAAAAAAAGACGGAAAGATCCAAAGGGAAGAAACAAACATGGATTACTGCAAAGGATGCGGGATATGCGCAAAGGAATGCCCTTTTGATGCAATAAAAATGGTTGAGGAAATATAGAATTGTGATTAATTATGAAAAAGAAAGTAAAACTTGCAGGTAAATTCGGAGCAAGATATGGGAGAGGCGTCAAAAAAAAGATAATTATGATAGAGCAGTCTGCTCATGCTGCCTACCCTTGTCCAAAATGCAACAGGAACGCAGTCAGAAGAGTTGCAGCCGGAATATGGCAGTGCGGGAAATGCAATGCAAAAATAGCCGGCGGAGCATATTCTCTTACGACGAGTTCGACAGAGATGATGGAAAAAATATTTGCAAGGAAAAAAGAGCAATAATTTGTTATTATGACAAGTGAGAAAAAAAAGCATAAATCAGAAAATCCTGTTGAAGCGTTGAAAAAGCAGAATAAGGAATTGAATGAAAAGCATCTTCGCCTTCGCGCTGAATTTGACAACTACAGGAAGAGAACAGAGAAGGAAATGATTGAGCGGTGCGCTTATGCAAACGAAAAATTTATATCAAAGCTGCTCGGCGTCATTGATGATTTTGAGCTTGCGCTTTTGTCATGCCCAAAAGAATTCAGGAAAAATGCATTTTACAGCGGGATAAAAATGATTTTGAAAAATTTATTTGATATCCTGGAAAAAGAGGGAGTAACTCCAATAAGCGTTACGGGAGATGTGTTCAATCCTGTCCATCACGAGGCGATAGGGACTATTGAAAGCAAAGACCATAAAAAAGACACAATTCTGGAAATACAAAAAGGATATTTTTACAAGGATAAGGTACTAAGACCAGCTAAAGTGAAAATTGTCAAATAATTATTTTAGGGTTTGATTGCGGGTTAAATTAAAGTTAAATGATTATTATATAACTCACCTTACGCAAGACCTCCAATTTCATGAACTATTTTGAGTTCCGGTAATTCATCAAAAGCTGCTTTTGCAGCATTCAAATATATCTTCGCATTCAGAGCAAAATGATTCAAATTTGTTTTTATTCCTTTTTGAGTAAATATCCCGCAATTTGCTGCGGAGCGAGTGAAGCGAACAGCGGGAGATTCATAATAACCGCTCTATTTAATAATATTGTATTTTAAAATATAGCATAACACATAAATAACAGAAAAGAATTTTGCTTTTTTTGGAGCAAATTTCTTTTTGCCGAAACTAAACTACTTGCGTAATTTTGCAGTTCAGTTGCGATGCAAAAAAAAATACAAGCGATATTGATAGTATTTATGTGTTCTGCTAGTATATTTGACTGCAATTAGCAGGCAAATATATTCGAAGACGCAATTATCGCAACATGTAACGCAAATTGCGTTTAAGATTATATCACGCCACAATACTTACATTACTTTTGTGCCGTGATATAGTTTCTACATTCCAAAAATATTCTGCCTAACATTCTCTCCCACAACATCCTCAAACAAAAAACACTACAATCTATATTAATCACACTTAACACAAATCCTAAAAAATGTCAATTCACAGCGCATCAACATTCATTCCGTCCTTTATGTAAATCACGCGTTCTGCATAATTTGCAAGCAATTTATCATGCGTCACCAGAACAATTGTTTTCCCGTTTTTATGCAAATTATCCAAAATTTCCATTATCTCTTTTCCTCTCTTTGAGTCAAGATTGCCTGTGGGCTCATCTGCAACGATAATGGTGGGTTTATTCGCAAGGGAGCGGGCAACGGCAACCCTTTGCTTTTCTCCGCCACTAATCTCTGTTGGGTAATGCTTCAGCCTGTGGCTTAGACCCATATCATCAAGAATTTCTTTTGCCCTTTTTTTTCGCTTAGGCAACGAAACTTCGTAAAACATCATCGGGAGCATTACATTTTCAAGGACGGTAAGCGTGTTCATAAGATTGAACTGCTGGAATACAAATCCGATTTTCTTTCCCCTGATTGAAGAGAGCTGACTCCGGGTAAATTTGTTTATGTCTTTTCCGTCAAGGTAAATGCGCCCTCTTGAAGGGCGGTCAAGACATCCTATTAAATGAACGCATGTTGATTTCCCGCTTCCTGACGGACCCATCACAGCAACAAATTCTCCTTTCCCTATATTTATGTTCAGACCTCTTAATGCCTCTACCTTTACTTTTCCAAGAGAGTATATTTTCCAGACATTTTCCAGCTTTATAAGAGGGTTCTCTTTTTCCATATTTAAGTATCATTCTTGTTTTTCTTTATTATGTTCAGCATCTTCATGAGCGGGTTCTTTTCGTAAAAAATATCTGCGGAATCCCTTATGTGCTTGCACAGGGTGCGCATAATGGTTTCCTCGCCATAGCATGAAAAAAAATTCCTGAAATGAGGAACCTGAAGCACATCATAGATTATCAGGGAATTGCCGTCAATATAGGCATTTATCTCTATCAATTCTATATTAAGCAGTCTCCTTATCTTATAGACAATATTTTTTTGCTCATTTAAAAGGTCATATTTTTCACCATTCTGCTCTGCAAAAAAGGACGTGCCTATGGATAAAATAGTTACCTTTTCCTTGTTTTTTAATTCCTGGACAATTAAAGGCTGATCCAGGGTTTCAAGAGCATCTATTATTGTATTTATGCTTTCACGGTTGTTTATAATAATTTCCTGACCGATTTTTGGTCTTATGACTACAGGAAGCTTCATTTCCTCTGCATTTAGTCTTGCCTTAAGCACCTGACCATTTGTTGCATAATATGTCTTCAATATAGGAACCTCCGATGTATTTAGCGTAAAAAAAAGCAGAAACAAATCATTGCACAATGTTATGGCATCGCTCGGGAAGCAGACATATTTTTTGTTCATCTCAAAAACAGACGTCAGGCTTGTTGTAAAATCAATTGCTTTTTTTCTTGGCAGAGCAAACAAAGCATCAAAGCCGAGCAGTTCCTTGCTCTTTGAAAAGACATTGCTCTGTCCGTTCAGCAAATCTATGTTTATGTTGCTCCACGAAGTATAGTATACTTTTTCAAAATAAGATTTGAAAGCGTCTAAAAAAGACACCATTGTGCTTGTCGGTTTTTCTCTCCCTATTATCAGGAGTTTCATATTATTTTGTTAATTCAACATCTGGCGGAAGCAACAATACTATATTTTCGTCAATCCCAATAATATCTCCCCCAGTTGCATAAACAGTCTTTTTCAATTTGTCTATAACCCTCTGGAGTTCATCAACATCTTTTGATTTCAATTCCTTTATTTTAAGCACGATGATATTGCCCATCCTTATCTGGGACTGCAATTTTGCACTATCATCGTAGCTCCTAAGTTCTTCTACCGTGAGATCTACCTTAGACTCACTATCTTTATAGACAGCCTCTTCAACTTCTATATATTCATCAATATCTTCTGCTGCATCCTTTTTTTTCTTACCTAAAAGACTTCCAATCATATTATCCCCTCTTTTTGTATTATCCTTTTCTGTCGTAAATAAGGCATTTTTGTCGTTGCGAACTTTATTTACGGCATAAAAATCCTGCATATAATTCAAATCCACAGGATTTTTTCCAGATATGTAATTGTAAATGTTGTATATGTTTTTAAATATTTCCTTTATTTGTTATTTATGAAATGCATTAGTTGCGGAAAAAACATAGGCAGTACGACTCATTATTCTACCTTCTTATGTCCTGCCTGTGGAGAGACTCAAATCACAAGATGCAATCAGTGCAAGAAAAGGGCTGTCCGGTACAAATGCAGCAAATGCGGTTTTATTGGACCATAATCATGCAAATATGGGAGATTGTATATTCTGTAAAGTTATTAAAAAGGAAATTCCTTCCTATATTATTTATGAAGATGAAAATTTCATCTCTTTCTTAGACATTAATCCAAAGGCATTCGGGCACTGCCTTGTTGTTCCAAAAGAGCATTACGACGATATTTACAGCTACAGGGAAAAAGCAGGCGCCAGCGTAATTGACGCAATAAGAACAGTATGCCTAATGATTAAAGAAAACATGAACTGCGCAGGACTGAATGTTGTCCAGAACAATGGCAGGATTGCAGGACAGCTGATAGAGCATATTCATTTTCACATAATCCCGCGCTTTGAAAAAGAAATAGGCGTAAACAAAAGAGATTTCAAGGCAGTTTTAAGGATGATAAAGGGAGAAAGTAAAGCGTAAGCGTTGAGAGGGGGATTTGAACCCCCGAGGGCCGAAGCCGACCAGCTTTCCAGGCTGGCGCACTACCAAGCTATGCGATCTCAACATTCCTGTGTAATTAAAATAGATGATATTTTTTAAAATAATGCTCTTTGTAAAAGATATGCCCGACCTAATCCGCGAAGAAGACACGACCATAAAAGTCCCGGACAGCCAAGACCTTACAAGAAAAGCAGAGGTTTTCTACAACCCGGAAATGAAATTCAACAGGGATTTGTCCTGCCTTGTTTTGGCAGAGGATTTCAAATCAAGAATCAAAAAAAGGGATTCCTACACTGTGTGCGATTCAATGGCGGCAAGCGGCATAAGAGCAATAAGGTATTTTAAGGAACTTGAGAAAATCGAGAGGAAATTCAAAAAGAAAATATTTGCAATATGGCTTAATGACATAAAAAAAGATGCCCTTGATGCGGCAAAAAAAAACCTGAAATTAAACAGGATAGCGGGAAAAAAGATTGTCCTGAGCAATGAAAATGCAAAAACCCTTTTTTCAGGCAATAGATTCGACTTTACAGACATTGACCCGTTCGGGAGCAGTGTTTATTATCTCGACTCTTTTTTTGGCAACTCCATGCACAATGGTCTTCTTGCAGCGACATACACAGATACAGCCCCTCTTTGCGGGACATATCCAAATACGTGCCTTATCCGCTATTTTGCAAAACCTGCGCGCATAGACAACATGCACGAGATTGGCTTGAGGATATTGATTGCAAAGACAAATATCATCGCCGCAATGCATGAAAAGACGTATTCTCCTCTTGTCTCGTTTTCAAGAAGGCATTATTTCCGGCTCTTTGGAAGAGCAAAAAAATCATCCAAGGGAACAATAAAGGAGCATCTAAATAATATCGGCTACATGCTCTACTGCAAAAAATGCATGGAAAGAAAATTTGTTGGTCTTGAGTTGTTCTCTCAAAAAGATAAATGCTCGTGCGGGGAGAATTATGATTATGCAGGTCCTTTATGGACTGGAAATTTAAATGATTCTGATTTTTGCGACAGGCTCATTCCATGCGCAAATGATGAGAAAATGAAGGAGTTTATAGAAATGCTTGCAGAAGAGAGCAGGAACGGAGGCATCTGCTATTCTATCCATGAACTGGCAAAAAAAACAAAGAAAGATGTTTTAAAGACAGGCAAACTGATTTCTGTTCTTCAGAAGCAGGGGTTCAATGCTTCTTGCTGCCATTTTGGAGGGCATTTTGTGAAGACTGATAAAATGCTGAATGGGAAGGAATATGGGAAAATTGCGCATTAATAATAAGCTATATCCTATCCAGCAACCGATAAGTATTATCCCTTATCGCCCTCCTGTGAAGAGCCTCCATATTCTCATCAATGCCGTAAAAGGACGCAGGAAGCTCCTTTGGATGCATGTTGATATCAAGAAATTCTCTCATTTTCTTCAATGAAAAAGAAGTATCTGGATGATTGCCATCTAAGGAATATGACAGATAGCCAAAATCCATGCCTTTTTGCTTCAGGGAATACAGGATAGAATAAATAGAATACATCCTGTAGCTCATCTGCTTTACGCCTGCATTATTTATTACATCCACAACAACTTCCTTTATGTATTTTCCACTGCCAGAGGGAAGTTGCGCTATGCCTTTTTCAACATCCACGAGATTCAGTATCAGGTTGTATAAATCAAGGCAAATTCCGCTGTATTGACCATTGTCAAGGTTTTTGGAAAGTATTGTGTAATCCTCTACAGTGTTGAGCCGCATATTTTCACTGCTCCATTTGCTCGGCGGCTTTGCAGTCGCAAACAAGACAGGGAGGTTATGCCTTGAAATAAAATCATAGGCGCTTATTTTGCCTATAGTCCTGTCAAAGCTGTCAAAGCAGACAGACTCGTCTGTTGTCCTGAAATGCCCTGTAATATATGTGCAGGCAACGGCAGAGACGATTTTTTTGATTATGTTAGAAATGCTTTTGTCTTCATAATAAGAATTCCGGTATATTTTTTCACCTGCGTTTATTTTTTCAATCATAAGCTCGGGGTTGATGCCGGAGAGGTGAAAATCATTCCATACAGGATTTTTTGTATTGTATAAATATTGCCCCACAACTGCATAGGCATCTTTTTCCTGCGCTTTCGCCCCGTTGATTATCCAGTGGTCAAAAAGCGATAAAACATTATACTGCTCAAAGGCGTTCTTTAATTTCTCATTTTTTTCCGCCATTTGCTTTAATTCACCAAACAATGGCATCCTGCCGCTAAATATTATTTTTCGCGCCTCCTGCTCAAAAAACAGAATAATCGCTGTTGTACCAGAGCTGTGTATATTCAGGCT
This sequence comes from Candidatus Nanohalarchaeota archaeon, assembly GCA_003660905.1. Taxonomy (GTDB): domain Archaea; phylum EX4484-52; class EX4484-52; order EX4484-52; family EX4484-52; genus EX4484-52. The sequence goes on from QMVB01000001.1 coordinate 10,819, forward strand.
TTCAAAAATTAGGCGGATATGCTTTGCGCAAAACCAGTCAACAAGATTTCCGTTTTTTATTAAAGTTCCCAGGTTCTGTCCCTGCGGACCAACCTGCGGAGTAATATTTTTTTGGCTCAGATGCTCAAATGCGAAGCATATAGGCGGCACTATTTTAGTAGCAGGGAAAAATGAAATAAATCGCGCATTGAATACAGTTTTGTTGTAGAACAGTATTGAAATGAATTTTTTATGCGCTTCTCTCCACTCGCCCAGATTTGAAGAAGAAAGGTCTGCAATCCCCGTGGTGCGGCATCCGAGATTTACTTTTTCAATGTCAATCAAATGACGAACTGCTTTTTCCAGATGCGGCTCAAGGTTGCCTGACAATTCCTCCTTTTCGATTATTACGAATTCAGAACCTGCTTTTAATGCCTCAGACAGAATTATAAACTGGCTCTTATCTTTTTCAGATACAAGAGACGGCTTGACAATGGAAGAAATAATATAATGGCTCATCCATAATAATTATCATTTATGTTTTTATTGTTTTCTTTTAGTTATGAAATATATGGGAAAAGAAAGGTCGCGGGAAAAAAACCTCCTTTTTGTTTTGCATTCATTTGAGATTCTTTTTTCTTCAGGCAAAAGCCATGAAGAGGCAGTTGCAATTATTGCAAAAAACGGTTACGGCGCAATAACAGATGATTTTAAAGAAATCCTGGCCAAAACAGAGAAAAATCAAAAAAGCATGCATTCTGCATTGATTGAAGCAAGAGCGCAGACAAAAGTCCAAAATTACCGGCTCCTTCTTGAATACCTTGCGTTTTCTTATAAAAACAAGACAAACATACTGGACAATATCATAGATATTGAAAAAAAAGCGACAAAAGAGCAGATAATTATGCACAAAAAATATGAAAATCTTGCAGTAACCCTTATGGAGGTATACATTATTGCGCTTATTCCTGCAATTATTCTCAATACAGCTATAATCTCCATTAAAATGTTCAGCGAAAATGAACTGCTGTCTTATTTCGGAACAACAATCCCTCAAATCAGCCAAACTGCAATAGCATCATTCTATATTATCAATGCCATTGCGCTGCTTGGAATTGTGTTTTATGTCTATCAGGCAAACCCGAACAACAGGTAAATTCCCCAGACAAATATTCCTGAAATTATCGGCAGGGTTATGTTGTCATTTATTCTTCTTCCCTTCACTTTAATTTCTGCAAGCTCTGCCATTGTTCCTATTAAAGCGCATAAAAACAAAAACAGCACTATTTTCATCCCGTAAATTTTATTGTATGCAAAAAAAAGCAGAAGTGCAATAAAATTGAACAAAAAGCATGCAACCGTTCCTCCAATGGATTTATCCGGAGGAAATGACAATTTTCTGGTTTTGAAATGAGTCCCGAACACTGTTGCAAAGGAATCGCCAACAGCAAGGAGCAAAATGCATATGAGAGCAATTGTCTTTGGAAATATAATAAGGCTAATCATGCTGCCTATCAGAAAATACAGGGCGCCTGCAACAGGCGACTCTTTTTTCCGCTTTACTTCATTTACAAGAAGGTGAAGAGGGAATATTTTTCTGTTGTAGACAAACTCAACAGCAAGGCATGATGCCATAAGAAAAAATCCAAATACAATGCTTTCTGCCCTTGTAAAATTCAGCATAATGAAAAGAATAAAAATCCCAAGGGAAAAATGGATGATCTGCCTTTTCAATTCCCTGTAATTGAATGAAAACGAATCCGGTCCAAAGAGCAGCGCCATTTTGCCGAAAATATATCCTATTGCCGCCCCTGCAAGTACATCGCTTGGATAATGGACTCCCAGAATTGTGCGGGAAAGTGAAATAAACACAGCAGCCAGGGCGGCGGTAAAATAAATATATTTGGCATCCTTTCTTTTTTCAATGAGCGACGGGATAATGCACAGGAGAAAAAAAGCAAACACAGCATGCCTGCTCGGAAAAGACATACTGGAACTGACATCAGAGAGAATGGTAAGGGATGCTATGGAAAAATGCGGGCGGGCGATATTTGATACCTGCTTCATGCCTTCGACAAATACATATAAAACCCCTGCCCAAAACAGGTTCAATAAAAAATATTTGCCTCCTTTTTTGTAAGATAAAAAAAGAACAGCGATGATAAAAAGATATACAATATACGAAACAAAAACCATTGTCCCTGAATTGAACTGATTCAGAAAAAACAAAACATTAATATTTAAATCATTTAATGCACTAATTAATCCTGCAAACATATATATAATATTTAATGCAAAAATATATATGTATATCTATTAATAACAAGTTCCTATGTTAAACAATAACTACAATGAAAAAGGCAATTACATATATCGGGTTAAACGTGAAGATTCTGATTTGGACTCTTTTTTGAACCTGCTCTATGATGACCGACTCGAGGAAATAATGTACATCGGGGAGAAAAAAACAGTGAAAGTGTTTCACAGAGAGTATGGAATGTGCGAAACAGACATGAAGATGAGCAAAAAAAGCGCAAATTCCCTGATCGAGCAGGTACTAAACTCCTCTCCTGATATAGATGGCTCGGGAAAAATCATAAATTCGTCTCTTGCAGATGGCTCCCGCATAAACATCGTAAGAGGAGAAATTGTGGATGACGGACCTGTCATTACAATAAGAAAATTCAAAAAAGATCCAATCACAATCATTGATCTCATAAGAAACAAAACAATGACTGTTGAATTTGCAGCATACATGTGGATGTGCATCGAAGGACTTAATGCAAACCCGGCAAATATTATTTTCTGCGGAGGCACAAGCAGCGGAAAAACTACAACCCTGAACGCATTCAGCGTTTTCATTCCAAAAAAATCAAGAATAATCACAATTGAAGACTGCTTTGAACTGCGTCTGCCGCACAGCCATGTAGTCGCCCTTGAATCAACAAATGACGTTTCAATGCAAAATCTGCTAAAAACAACACTTAGAATGAGACCAAACCGGATACTTATAGGAGAAGTAAGGGACAAGGAGGCCCAGGATTTATTCACTGCAATGAATATAGGATACGGTGGATGCATGGGAACGATTCATTCAAATTCAACAAGGGAAACAATTACGCGGGTAACGAACAAGCCGATGGAGGTCCCTATAATTCTGATAAGAAACCTGGATTTGATTGTAATGCAGAAGAAAAAAATCATAGATGGAAAAGCCCAGAGGTATGTGAATGAAGTCAGTGAAATCAGCGGAAGCGAAGGAGACAATCCCCTGCTGAATACGGTTTTTTCCTACAATGAAAGGACAAATGTGCTTGAGCGGACAAATGTACCGAGCAGGACAAGGGCAAAAATAGTCAATGATTCAGGAATCAGCATCGCAAGATTCGAGAACATACTTGCCGCAAGAAAAAAAATACTCTCTGCGCTGGCAGAGAGAAGCGAAAAGTACAGAAATATTGAACTGCTGGATATTCTTGACCAGCAGAGCACAATTACAAGAGAGCAGGCAACAGATGAGCCAGTATATGAAAGCAATCCATATAAAAATAATAATACTGCTAAAATTGATGAAAAGAGCAAGGAAAACGAAAGCCTTTTTGGAAAAATGAGCAGTTTTTTTGAGGAAAAAATGTTTTAGTGCCCCGATTAAAACCCAAAACGATACTTTTATTAAAAAAACATATATACTAAATCCGGGGAAAACGAAAACTTTATATACTTTAGTATATATAATATTGTTATTACTAAAGAGTAGTAACAGAGGGGGTAAAAATGAAAAATATCAATTCACTAATAATAGTCTTATTAATCACATTCAGTTGTCTTGCAAGCATAAGTTATGCTTTGCCGTCAATTGAAATCACAGAAACTAATATTGAAGAAAATATATTCGTAGGCGACGTACTCGATGTTGCCATTGACTTTGCAATTGGCTCAGACAGGTCGGAACTGGTTCGCCTTTCACTGTATATAGACAACAAAATAAAAGACAGCTACACTTCCTTTTATCCTGACGGGGACTTTACATTTACATTTCATTATGATACAGATTATATCTCAAGAGGAGAGCATACTCTTAAAATAAAGGCAGAAGTCATCAGGGATGATGACGTGAAAGATTCAGATTCCCAAAGCCAGACATTTGAATTAAAGCAGGTAACCTCAGACATTTATCATAATGTTGTGATAAGCCAGATAAAATATCCGCTAAAAGCATCAATGAATTCCAACATCCCTATAACCCTGACAATCCAAAACAACGGTGTTGTTGATGAATCAAGCATGCAGACCAAAATAAAAATAAATGCAAAGACATACAAATCAGATTATTTTTACCTGAAAAAAGGAGACAAAAAAATTCAGACAATGTATGTGAAAACGCCCATGGAGAAGGGTGAATTTGAAATTGAAACTGAAACATCCAATCCTTATGTAATGGACAAAAAAACCATAGACTTGGTTGTGGAAGACATTTCTCTCCTGTTGAAAACAGACAGCACGAATATAAGCCAGGGAAAGTACATCTTTGTTTATGGCTATGTAAGGGAAGAAACTCCAAGGCAGAATTATGTTTATATATACAAAGACAATGTGTATTTTACAAAAATAATTCCTGGCGGGGACGGTTTTTTTTCATACTTCCTAAAATTTGAAGAAGAAGGAGAGCATATAATATCTGCAAAAATATACGGCATGAAAAAAAGCATTAAGATAAATGTATATGCTCCTGCCCATGAGCAGGAAATTATTGAAAACAAAACAACTCTGATTCCTGGCCGCGCAGAAAATAAAACAGGGAAAGAGAACGCAACAGCTCCTGTCAGCGTAGATATAAGCAATGAAACCCAAATAGGCGAAGAAGAGCAGATTGGAGAAGGAAATGGAATCCCTGACAGGGCAGAAACCATAAGTGGATATTTCGTAAAAATAAGCGAAACAAACATCCTGCCATTGATTGTATTGTTTGCGATTATATTGCTTTTGAGCTATATTGCATTGGGAAACCATCGCATAAAGGCAATTCCGTGGAATAGTTTTAAACTCTCCAAACAGCGCGAAGAAGGAGAACCGGGACCAGGGAAAAGCCTGTTTTCCGGCATCGAAGGAAGAAAAGCCGCTGAAGGACACGAGCCAGCAAAGCCTTTAGTCCAAAAAGAAGAACCCGCAGACATTTTCACTTCATCTTATTGGGTGAGTTACAGGAATATGGTCAAATAGTCAATCTCTGTATTTTATGCAAATAGAGGTTGAGCGCTTTTTGATGAAACTTTTTCGCAAAAAGTTTCTGTTATAGGAACATGATTGAGTGAACGGACACATGATGCATTTTTTATTGACTGTTTTGATGATGCAAAAATCAGGTCATTGCGATGCAATCGCAGATTTTTAAATCTTCCATTCATTGTCATTACATGGCAAATGTAGCTGATTTCAGATGGAAAAAAGACATGAAACTCCATTGCTTTGGATCCAGTCTTGGAACTATAGGATTCCAGGGAACAGAAATACGGAATGCCTCAAATGTAATAGTAAAGATGAGAACCGAAGGGGCAAAGATTTTTTTGACATTTACTTCCAATATGGCAACCTCGGGACTGAGGGGATTTTTTGCGCAGTTGATTGACCTGAAAATGGCTGATGTGATTGTAACAACCGTCGGCGGAATAGAAGAAGACATAATGAAGGCAAACGGCGAAAAATTTCCAATCGGCAGTTTTTATTCTGATGACAATGCATTGTATGAAAAAGGAAATAACCGCGTCGGTAATTTGCTTGTGGAGAACAAGAGCTATGAAAAATTTGAAGACATGATTGAGCCGATGCTTGAAAAACTGTATGCCAAAAAGCAAAGATACACTGTCTCGGAACTGCTGTATGAATTAGGTCTGCAATTAAATGACAAAAACTCTATTTTGTATCAGGCATCGCACCATAATGTGCCAATATTCTGCCCTGCAATAACAGACGGGGCTTTTGGGTTTCATCTGTATTCTTTTTCACTGAAGCATAAGGATTTTATTGTAGATGTTGTAGGAGATTTTTCAAGACTGCTGTCTGCTTCGACTTATGATGAAAAAAAAGGATTGATTTCTCTTGGCGGGGGGGTTTCAAAGCATCATGCGATTCTTGGAACTTTGATTAATGGGGGGCTGGATTATGCTATATATATGACCACTGCCCATTATACCTCGGGAAGCATGAGCGGAGCAACGACGCAGGAAGCGAAGAGCTGGGGCAAGATAAAGGATGATGCAGATGCTGTCACCGTAATAGGAGATGTGAGCGTGTTCTTTCCACTGGCAATGTGCATGGCACTGGAAGAGTTGAGTAAGAGAGGCGTTGTTAAAGTTTAATGAATTATCGGTTTTTTTAAAGAAAAAGAAATTATTTTTAAACTCAACTTTAATAACTGCGCAGTTTCCTTTAATCTTTCCAATTCATTTCTTTCTTCTTCAAGCGCATAGTAAATTATTTGGAGTTTTTTTATCTTTTGTTCTTGTATTGTCAATTTGCCCGATTATTTCATTGATGTCTATTTTCATAGTTAATTATCTCTCTTCCATTTGCGCAGTTGCTTTTTTGAACCATATATTTTGATTTTCGCCTGCATTTCCCAGTTATTCATTTTCAACTTTTTCTAATTCACGCAAAAGGGCATCTACATTCTCATCAAGCTTCCTGATTTTGTGCATTATTGCATCTTTTAATGCAGACATATCTTCAGGACTGCCTACAGCCAAATTCTCTTTAAACCTTCCATATTCGTCCAGCATATCTCCTTCAATCCCAAATTCTTTCTCAAATTTAGCAAATCTGCTTTTCTTTTTCCACCAGTGTTTTTTTTCCTTAGCCCTTTTCCGGTATTGACGGTATATATCTTTAACGAGCGAGATATCTCCTGTTTTCTTTAGTCTTTTAATTGACTCTTCCCTTGTTTCCTCATTAGGGTCAAAAAGAGAGCCAAAAACAAGATGATTTACATCTTTTTTAAAAAGAGCGCGCTCTTTCCTGTCTTTTTCTATAACTCCTATTCGTGAAATTAATCCTTCAGCATTCCATCGGCTTTTCCTGTCTTTGAGCAGTTCATGCGCTCTGTTGTAAATAAATGTTTTAATTTCCTTCGAACTTCTTGAATATATATCTTCAAGAAGATTTACAGCGCCGTTTCCGGCAGCTATATCTGAAAACAACTCAAGCAGTTTTTCTGCAATATGCTGTTTTAATTCTTCTGAACTTTCGTTGTATAAGTTATTGAGTGAAGTTTCAGCATTCCATTGAACATTCCTGTCTTTGAGCAGTTCAAGCAATTCTTCAATGATATGCTTTTTATCATTTTCTGTTCCTTCCCTGTATTTTTGCTCAATTTTTTCTTCGGCATCCCACTGGGCGTCTCTGTCTTTAAATAATTCAATTAAATGGTTGATGGTTTCTTTTCCTGTATAAGGAGTGCCTTTTATTTTGTGCTCTTTTTTCTCTTTATTTTGTAAAAACATATCATATATTCCATAAATCTCCATTGCCTTTCTCTCAAATGTGTTCGGAGCAATGTCATTCTCTGCCAGCCAGTTAGCATCATGAATTATTTCATCGCGATTTCTGTATTCTCCCAGTGCAATTTCCTTTATTCTATCGCCGGTAGTTCCTGCATTGCCGTACCCTACAGCTCGCAGGTTCATACAGTATTTGTTTAGTATCCACTGGTATTGATCTCCCTCTTTTTTAATTTCATCACTTATTTTTATTACACTTTTAATATCAGAGATGTCTATCCTGTCCGGGCTGTCAAGTATCTTTTTGACACGATTATTTAATTCTTTGAGTTTTTTGTCAATAGCAAAAAGAGGCATGCATTCTTCATTAGACAGACCATGAAAGGGAATCTTGCTGTATTTTTTCATCATCCAAAAAAGAGATTTCGCTATTTTGCCTTCTGTCTTTTCTTTTTCCAGTACAGACTCTTTTAACTTTGGCTCTTCCATAAGATCAAAAGAAGTTCTGACATTAGTTAATTTGGCTCCGAAACCGCCGAAAAAATAATGGCTTAATTCATCAATCTTTTGCTCAAGAAATTTTTTGCGATTGTCAGGCATTCTTTCAGCTCTTTTTTCAGCTGTTTCCATATGCTTTTCATGTATTTTTACATAAATGTCGTGATTTTCAATTTTATTCAACATTCTCTCAGCCATTCTGCGGCGATTATCGTCCGCAGCATATCGGGCATTTGAGACAAGATGATTGATTGCCTCTTTTTCATACCCTGCTTCTTTCAATGAGCCATAAGCATTTTGCTGTGTTTTTTCATTCCCGCTTCTCAAAGCTGATAGGGCGGCACTCCTATCTAATGGGTTTTTGATGTTGATTGTTTGAGCCTCTAATGTTCGATGGGTTTTTGCCTTATTTTTGTCGATATGGTCTCTGTTGTCGCCCTTGAATTTTTCCCACATTTCAGGGTTTTTCCTGATTTCCTTAAGATGCTCTTTTGCATAATCTCTTCTGTCTTTATGTTTAGAAAATAGGTTTCCTGTGATGCTCTTTAGAAAGGATTTTTTTTGATCTTCTGTTCCGTGCCCTAATAAAGATTCTCTTGCATTATTTCTTACCTCTTTGTCTTCGTGTCTTAGGCCAGATAAAATATTGCCGATAAATGAGTGCTTTTTTATGCCTTCTATCGGCTTGTTTTTCAAAAATCCATGCGTGCGTTCTTTTTCTTCACTTAAAACTTCCCTGTATAATTCTCTTCCTTTTTCATCTCTTTTTGCCAGTTTTTTTAATTCTTCTTTTGCTTTATCTCTTGCAGCTTCATCGATATAGCCGTCCTCGGGAGACATTGCAGTTCTCATCATGCGCTCTGCCTGTGCTTTGTCGGCTATTGTTGGCGGCATTTCACTGGTTGTTGTGTATGGGGTTTGACCGCCTGATTTAGGCGGTTTTTTGTTATTAAAATTTTTACTCAAAACACTATATGCTTCGCTAATCTCCTTGAATTTATCTTCGTTTGCATGTTCAGATGTCGATCTATCAGGATGATATTTCATCGCCAGTTTCCTGTACGCTTTTTTTATTTCAGTTTCAGTGGCGTCTTTAGAAACACCAAGGGTGTCGTAATGATTCACTCCCTGATGAACAATTCTGTCTTTTCCTTTTTTCGCCTTTATTTTTTCTTCCCATATTGCATAATATTTTTCTCTTTTATCTTTGTAAGGAAGAGCCCTTAATATTGCTCCTATTACGTTAGCGGCCTCCTGTCGAACAGAATCTTCTTCTGCGTATACGGCTAAATCAATAAGATGAAGAACCACATCTCTAAAAAACGGATGATTTTCAGGGAGGTTTTCAGGCAATTTTTCAGATATGCCCAAAAGTATATTTATATTTTTATCGCTAGATTTTTCATATGGCTTATAAATGGCTAGTTTAGCAATGTTAGAAATTCCATTAATTATATGCTTGTTTTGAAGTATTTCTACTGGAATTTTTTCAGGTATTGCTACGGTAAGATTTAGGATAGCAGATAATTCCATTTGATATCCTTCATTTAATTTTGCAGGCATTTGCTTCAATTCTTGCAGGATAGAGTTCATCACTGGTGTTCCTATATTATGAAGCCCTTTATAAGCAGTTTTATAAATAACATCCTTTTCTGTCCTTAGAACTCTGAACAAATGCACAATATCTTTTTCTTCAAAATCTGTTTCTCCTCTTCTTAATCTTTCTACAATTTTAGGATAATCTTTTTTTGTTTCTTTTTCCCCAAATATTTTTTCAAACAAGGTTGATTTGCCTGTTTGTCCTTTCCCTGCAAAAGGAATATTATCAATTCCGCCGGGTTCTTTTCCAATCTCATCAATTCCTGCTTTTGCAAAAGCACTTTCTCCCATTTTTCCATAAGGTTTTTGAGTATCTGCATGAAGGGGTTGTTCTGGTGGAGGAGAAGTTTGTCCGGTTGTTGTTCCTGTTCTATGAACTCCCTGACGTCCGGTCATGCGACTTCTGTTAATTTCTCTTTCCAGTTCCTCCAAAAGCCTAACCAAAGGACCTGGAGGTCTCTGGGCTTTTATTTCGCTTATGGCTCTGTTAAAAATGCTTCCATCAACCTGCATTAGTAATTCTTTTGCTTTGTCCTTTGTGCTTATGCTTCCAGACCATGCAGCTGCCTTTATTATTCGCTCTATTGTTGCTATATCTTCAAAATTAAGATTCTTGTTTTGCATCTCTTCAAATGTGAATGCAGAAAGACCGCCGGAATATGGCTGTTTTTCTTTTTCAAATTGTTTTAATAATTCATTATAAGCAACATTTATTTTCTTCATCCTTTCTTCTTCTTCAGGATTTCTGTCAGGATGATGTTCCATTGCCAATTTCCTGTATGCTTTTTTCATTTCTTTTTCAGTGGCGTTTGGAAATATACCAAGGGTTTTGTAATGGGCTTTGAGTTCTTGCGGGGGTGAAGGAGGAGTAGGATTCAGTATCTCCCAATATAAAGCTTGAATTAAAGAAAGTATTTCATTTGTTGTTTTTGTTTGATAAAATAAAATTAGTTCAGATAATTTTCTGTAAAATTCCAGACAGGCATAAACCCCTTGCTCTTTTTTTATTTTATTTCCAAGCATTATGCTTTTTTTGATTATTTCTTTTGTTCCTTTAATTCCAACATCCTTCTCTAATAGGTTATTTCGACAAGTACGAAGTATATTGTTTATTGCAACATAAGTGTTTACATATTCCTCTTCTTCAAGGCCATCAACATCTGCACTTTTTATTGCCTGAACAATAATTTCGTTAAATTCAAATAAATATTGAGGGAACTCTTTTAGGCTGTCAAATATATGAATAATATTTGTAACAATATAGCCACTTCTTTGGATAGGAGACATTTTTTCTGCTTCTTCAATTACTTTTTCGTAAATATCTATAGCAGAGTTGTTTTGGTCTATTACTAGCCCTATTACTGAAACAACAAATCCCTCTTTAAGATTATAACTTTCCAATTTTTCCAGAATATATTTTTTTCTTCTCTCAAATGTTTTTTTCCCAGAATGCTTTTTCTTTTCTTTTCCTCCTCCCAATTCAAGCCTTGCGCTATTATCCGATAAAAATTCTTCTTGATTTCCCTTTATAGTCCTGCCAATATTTCCTGCTTTTCTTCCTAAATTCTCAAGTCCTGTTTTTGCCTTGGCAAAAACCCCTTTCGGCTTTGACGGCATTTCTCTTAAATTGTCGAATTTGTCAAAACCTGAGTCTCCCTGTGATTTCCCCCCTAATTCGAACCTGCTTTTGATTCCAAAATCAGGAATTACCCTTCCTGCTGTTCTTTTTGCCCTGTCAAAAACTCCTTTCGGCTCTATTATTCTATCAACAGCCCCGCAAAACTTTGCAATCTCTTTTTTCCCTAAATCATAATCTCCATGCTCTGCTTTTTCCAGTCTTGCCTTTATGTTCTTTAGAAGTTTTATGTCTTTTCTCTCAAGTTCTTTTCCCCTTAAGTTTTCCAATTCAAGTTCCAGCCTTTTCAATTCAGAAATTTCTTCTTCTATATTTACCATAGTTACATCATATTCAAGGACATAATTTTGCGAATGGGCATAATACTTAATTAAATTATCATTTATATACTTTACTCATATACAGATAGTATGAATCATTCCAATTACAATGATGCATTGGCAGACAGGTATGCCGGCAAAGAGATGACAGAATTGTTTTCTGATGAAGTAAAGTTCCAGACATGGAGAAAATGCTGGATTGCTTTGGCAGAAGCAGAAAGGGAGCTTGGATTAGAGGATATTATTAGCAAAGAAGCAATAGAAGAAATGAAGAAAAACACAGATAATATAAATTTCAAAGATGCCGAAGAAAAAGAAAAGCAGATTAAGCATGATGTAATGGCTCATGTTTGGGCATATTCAAAGCAGTGCCCAAAAGCGGCTAAAATCATTCATCTTGGCGCAACATCGCAGTTCGTCGGGTGCAATACAGATTTGATTTTGCAAAAAAAGGCGATTGATATTGTCAAAAAAAGGCTTGTCAATGTGATATTTCACTTAATGCAATTTGCAAAAAAATACAAAGCACTTGCAACGCTTGGATATACTCATTTCCAGCCGGCGCAGCCGACAACCATCGGCAAGCGCGCAACACTATACATTGCAGATTTGCTTCTTGATTTAAAATCCATTGAATTTGCAGAGTCATTAATTAAGGCAAAGGGCGCAAAAGGAACTGTCGGGACGCAGGCATCGTTTTTGGAATTGTTTGGCGGGAATAAAAGCAAGGTAAAGCAGCTTGACCTGCTAATTGCAAAAAAGCTGGGTTTTGATGGAATTTATGAAGTGACAGGTCAGACATATTCAAGAAAGATCGATACAAAAATTTCAGAGGCGCTGGCAGGAATTGCATGTTCTGCATATAAATTCGCATCTGATATGCGTCTTGCAGCTCATTTAAAAATAATGGAAGAGCCATACGGCAAAAGCCAGACAGGGAGTTCAGCCATGCCCTATAAAAGAAACCCTATGCATAGCGAAAGGATGTGTGCATTAAGCAGAATTTTAATGAACATGCCAGCAGAATTTTACATGACGCATTCAAATCAATGGTTTGAAAGGACGCTGGATGATTCAGCTGCAAGGAGAGTTGAAATTCCAAGGAGTTTTCTGCTTGCGGATTCAATTCTGCTTTTGTACGAGAGCATAGCATCGGGCATAATAGTCTATCCTGCCCAGGTAAAACTTCATTTGACAAAAGAGCTTCCTTTTATGGCAATAGAGGAGATTTTAATGAAGTGCGCAAAACAAGGCAAGAGCAGGCAGGAAATGCATGAGATATTAAAAAAGCATGCGCTGGAGGCAGGAAACAAGATAAAAAAAGAAGGCGCTCAAAATGATTTTTTCAGCAGGATTGCAAAGGACAGCAGGATTCCTCTTTCAAAAAAAGAGCTGGACTTTTCTTTGGAAAATCCCGGGAAATTCACAGGGACAGCAGAATCGCAGACAGAAGAATTTATCAGGGAAACTGTTGCTCCTGTTCTCAGGAAGCATAAAAACATGATTGAAAAGCCCATAAACGAAATAGAGGTGTAAAAGATACCAAAGTATTATATATTTAATAGATATTTTATTTAAATAAAAATATGGATTGCAGCATAATTTTAATAAAAACAGAAGACATGGAAAGCGCAGACAAACTTGCAGAAATTCTGCTGAAAAAAAATATGGTTTTGTATGTGGACGCAATAGAGACAAACTCATATTCGAAGACGAGCGTCGGAACTGTTGAAAAGCAGGATGAAGTTATGCTGATTGCAAAAACAAGCCAAAAAAAGATAAGCGAAGCAAAAAAGTGCATATTGCACCACATTACTTTTGAAAGAGGAGATTTAGTGATAGTTAATGCAACAGACAATTCTACAAGGATTGATTTGCTGCTGTCTAAATTATAGAGGAATAAAATGGATGGAGATACCCAAACAATAGAATATTCCGATCAGGATGCAATTTCATTGGATGAAATGAGTTCGGAATACAAAATAAAAATTCTTGTTGAAGAAAACAAGATACTGAAGAGAAACCTGTTTGAAGCGCAAAATGAAATAAAGAAATACAAGATTGTGCCGCATATTATGGCAAAAGTTGTGGATGTTGTTGATTCTGATAAAGCAATAATATTGCTGAACACAGGAAAATTTTATGTAAATATCTCAGAGGAACTGGTTGGGAAAATAAAAAGAGATGACGAGGTTTTTATCGAGCAAAAATCATTGACTGTCATTGGAAAGAGAGGAAAATCAAAGCATTTTGATGTAGAGAGATACATAATTTTTGAAAAGCCAAAGGTTTCCTGGAGCGAAATAGGAGGTTTGGATGAGGAAAAGAGAGATTTAAAGGAAGTAATTGAATTGCCTCTTCTTCGCCCGGACTTGTTTCGAAAAATAGGAATAACCCCTCCCAAGGGCGTTTTGCTCCATGGTCCTCCCGGGTGCGGAAAAACACTGCTTGCAAAGGCAGTCGCCCACCAGACAAATGCGAATTTTGTTGAGATTGTTGGCTCTGAACTTGTGCAGAAATACATAGGAGAAGGGACAAAATTTGTAAAATCCATATTCCAGATGGCAAGGGAAAAAGCCCCATGCATAATATTCATTGATGAAATAGATTCGATTGCATCAAAGAGAATTGAACTCGGGACAAGCGGAGAAAGAGAAGTTCAAAGGACATTTATGCAAATGCTTGCGGAAATTGACGGATTTAAGCCATTAGGAGATGTAAAGATAATCGGCGCGACAAACAGGATAGATATCCTCGACAATGCGGTAATCCGCCCGGGAAGGCTCGACAGGCTCATTAAAATAGATTATCCTCATAAAAAAGAAAGGCTGCACATATTGAAGATCCATACAAAAAAAATGAAGCTTGAAGATAATGTATCACTGGAAAGTTTGGCTGTCAGGACAAAAAAATTGTCCGGGGCTCAAATAAAGACCCTCTTGGTGGAAGCAGGATATTTTGCATTAAGAGAAGAGCGGTTTAAATTGAACAATAATGATTTAAACAGGGCATTGTCAAAAATAAAAGGACACGACAAGAAAAAGCAATTGGGCTTTTATGCTTAATATGGCAGATTTAAAGGACCAGATAATTAATTTCACATACAACATCTATGGTAAATACATAGAAGAATATGTCTCTAAAAACAAGGATTTTGACGAGTTAAAGAACAATATTAAAATATCAGGCATAAATCTGACCCTAACGGAATTTTTGTGCCTGACATTATTGGCTACGGCTCTGTGCTTCGTATTTACGACACCGTTGGCAAGCATAGTTATTTACCTGATTACAGAAAACCTATTTTTTGCTTTGTTTTTGAGTGTATTTGTATCCTTCTTTTTTTCACTTATGATGATGTTTGGGATTCTTTATATTCCTTATTTTATAAAAGGAGACAGAAACAAGAAAATAGACGATATCCTTCCGTTTGCACTTTCATATCTTTCTGTTATGGCAGGAGCCCATAACCCATCTGTTTCCATTTTCAAGACAATAGCTCAATTTAATGAATATGGGGAGGTATCTATCGAGGCAAAAAAAATAGTTGAGGAAGTGGAATTGATGGGCATTAATTTCAATGATGCGCTCATCCATGCAGCAGAACGCACCCCCTCAAAAACATTCAAGAATGTTTTATGGGGCATAAAATCAACAATAGAATCCGGCGGAAACTTAAAGCAATTCCTGCGGGAGGATACTGCCGAAGCAATGAATTCCTATAAGATAAGGCTGTCCAAATACGAAGATCAGGTCATGCTATTGACAGAGATATACCTCACTGCTGTTGTTGTTGGCTCCATATTCATAATTGTTCTGTCTGTAATATTCAGCGTTATAGGGGGGCTGAACAATGATATGATAATAACCATGCAGTTGGTTGTGGTCATTCTGGTCCTTCCATTTTCCGCAGTTGGATTTTTGATGCTTGAAAGAGGAATGGCTCCTGCTCAAGTGTAGAAATGTTTATATAGTTACTTTTTTATTTAATTGAGAGGGTATGGGTAATTTAGCTATTATAGGAATGCAATTTGGAGACGAAGGAAAGGGAAAGATAGTGGATTTTTTTTCTAAAAATGCAGATGTTGTAGCAAGATTTAACGGGGGAGACAATGCAGGTCACACGATTGCGGTTGGTTCTGAAAAATACAAGCTTCATTTGACGCCATCCGGTGCAGTTTGGGGAAAAGAGTTGATTATAGCAACCGGCTGTGTAGTAAACCCAAAAATTCTGCTTGATGAAATAAGCATATTTGAAAAATCAGGAAAGCCGCTCAATCTTTTTTTGAGCGGAAGGGCAAATGTGATAATGCCATACCATATAGACCTTGATGCAGCACAGGAGGGAAAAAGGCAGGATAAAATAGGAACAACAAAGAGAGGAATAGGTCCATGTTTTTCTGACAGGGCTGAGCGCACAAGCGCAATAAAGATTTATGATTTGATTAATGAAAAAGCGCTGCTTAGAAAAATAAAGGCTAATTTAAATCAAAAAAAAGATTCAATCAACTGCACTGACATTGAAAAATATGCTGAATCTATTTTTGCAGAATACATAAAATATGGAGCTTCCCTGAAAAAATACATCTGCGATACTGCTTCATACTTAAACAGGCAGATTGGTCAAAACAAAAAAATTCTTTTTGAAGGAGCGCAGGGGACTTTTTTGGATGTTGATTTTGGAACATGCCCTTTTGTTACTTCTTCCAATACCCTAAGCGGAGCATTGTGTTGTGGATGCGGTTTTTTCCCAAAAAAAATCAAGATATATGGTGTTGTAAAAGCATATATGACAAGGGTTGGAGAGGGCATTTTTCCAACAGAATTGTTTGATGAGGCAAAAAATCACTTGCTGAATGTCGGTGCAGAATATGGAACAACTACAGGAAGACCAAGAAGATGCGGATGGCTGGATTTGCCCCTGCTTAGGAGAGCAATTTTGCTGAATTCAGCAGATTCTCTCATATTAACAAAACTGGATGTTTTGGCGGGTCTGGAAAAAATAAAAATATGCACTCATTATAAAATCAGGGATGAAATTGTCGATATATTCCCGGATAACCTGAAGGACTTAAAAGATGCACATCTAATATACAGGGAATTTGACGGTTTTGAGAAAGTTGATTTTAAAAAAATGAAAAATAGAAATGAATTGCCGCTTAAAGTGAAGCAATACATTGATTTTATTGAAAAAGAGGCAGGCATTTCAATAGAGCTGATATCTGTTGGGCCTAAAAGGGAAGAGACAATAATATGTTGATTGAAAAAAAATATGATTGCATCATTGTCGGAGCAGGACCGGCAGGCATGTTCTGCGCCCTGGAATTGGCGAACAAGACTAAAATGAAAATTCTTGTTGTCGATAAGGGAAAAGATGTTATCCACAGAAAAAATAATGGAATGGATATTTTAGAAGGTGTTGGCGGCGCAGGGTGCAAAAGTGACGGAAAGCTTAATCTTTCACCTTTCATCGGGGGAAATTTACTGGATTTTTGCGATAGTGAAGAACAGGCACAAAAGATGATAAATAATGTAGATGAAGTTTTTATGAGTTACGGGGCGCCTAAAAATACTTCATTGAATCCGAAAGACATATCTGATCTCCAGAAAAGAGCCATTCAATGCGGCATAAAATATATTCCGATAATTCAGAAGCATATCGGCTCAGACAAGCTGCCGGATATTGTAATTAAATTCAAGAAAGCATTGGTTGACAAGGGGGTTGATTTTCTTCTTGAAAAAACAGTCAAAGATATAATTGTCGAGGAGAAAAACAACAAAAAAATTGTAGATGGTGTGATTATAGGAAATGAAGGCGATGATGCCCTTATATTTTCAGATTTTGTTGTTTTGGCGCCAGGCAGGAGCGGGCAAAGAACAATGACAGAGATAGCCCAGAAGCATTCGATAGAAAAGCAGTTTTCCTATATAGATATCGGTGTGCGTGTTGAGACAAACAAGAACATAATGGAAGATATAACTTCAATCAATTACGATCCAAAACTACATATCCTAACAAAGACATACGGGGATTTTGCAAGAACTTTTTGCACCAATCCTTCTGGATTTGTCGTAAAGGAAACATACGATGGATATATTGGGGTTAACGGGCATTCCAAAAAGCATGACAAATCCCAGAATACTAATTTTGCCTTGCTTATAAATGTGCTTCTGACAGAGCCGCTGGAAAATGCCAACAATTACGGTGAAAACATCGCAAAGCTTGCAACAACTACAGGCGGAGGAAAAATTACACTGCAAAGGTTAGGGGATTTGCTCAATGGGCGCAGGACAAGAAGAGAGTACATCCAGAATAATATGGTAATTCCTACATTAAAGGAATACACAGCAGGAGACATTTCGATGATACTTCCGGGTAGAATCATGACAGATATTGTAGATGCCCTTAAGCAGCTTAACGAACTGATACCGGGAATTTATGCAGACAGCACTTTGCTTTACGCCCCGGAAATCAAGTATTATTCTGTTAAAATCAATGTTGACAGGAAAACGCTTCAGACAAACATTGACAATCTTTTTGTAGCAGGAGACGGAGCAGGTCTAAGCCGGGACATCATCAATGCATCTGTGACAGGGATACTTGCGGCTGATGGAGTGATATCTAAAAACAAATGAATAGAAATGCATTTAAATTAAGAAAAACGAAAGATTTTTATAATATTATGTAATATTATGTTATATGGTGTAATAAATGGTAAAAATACTCTTAGACTTATCAAAAGATGAAGATAAAATTGTCGAAGTGTATAAGTTAGTTCATGAATTAAAAACAAAACAAGAAGCCATTAAACAAATGATTAGATATTTCAGAGTCGATATTAAACCAAAAAATCTGAAAGGTAAAGATTATTTTTCAGTTTAGGAGGATTAAAATGGAAATCACAACAATATTCTGATTCTTCTAATGCATTGAAAATATCTAAAACCTATGAAAAAATACGTGAAATTTGGTTTTCTCATAAATATGGATTTACTAATTCTAAAAAACATGCGAGAGAACTTTATAAAATATCAGATACGCCTCTATTTCAGCAATTCGAAAAATGCGTTGCTATACCAATATATGCTACTTTAGTGAGGGATGGATTGCGAATATCTTATCTAAATGATGAAGGTCGAAGAAAAGAAATTGAAGAAATCAGAAATGAAGCACGAAAGAGGTATGGAAGGCGTGCAATCAAAATATTAAACATAAGTTCTACCAGCGAACTTCAACGAATTGTTGAGTATCTAATTGACTTAAAAATAAAAAAGAACTACAATATGTTTGATTTAACAAAAGAGTTCGAGAAAATATTGGATAACTGGGAAAAAATTACTTTGTTTGTAAAATCAGAACAAGAACACAATATTGATTATATCTTAAAAGAGATTAATTGGCACATTGAACAAAAACAGGAGTTGTTCTTCATATTTGCGTATAGTTCGGCGATTCAGAACACAATTGAAGCAATAGCAAATCTTATTAATGAGAGCATATTTAAGAACAACAACTATTTATTTGAATCAAAAATAGAAGTAGATAAAGCTAAAAAGGAAAAATACAAATGCATTTTTGAAAGGATAATTGCCTGTTAATCTCTCAGATATTGAATCTGCTCTAATAAGATGTTAGTTTTGTGTTAGTATTTTTATACTTAACATACCTATTATACAATGAAAAAAGCAATTTTGTGGGAGAAAAAAAACAGTTTTATACAATGCCATCTGTGCCGCCACAGTTGCATGATTCCAGAGGGCAAAACAGGCATTTGCGGCGTTAGGATAAATAAAGAAGGAGCATTGTACAGCAAGGTTTGGGGAAAGACGACAGGCATTGGAATTGACCCTATAGAAAAAAAGCCGCTGTTTCATTTTTATCCCGGCTCGTCTGTATTATCCTTTGGAACCGTCGGATGCAACTTCAGATGCATGTTCTGCCAGAATTACACAACTTCGCAGGCGCCGAGAGAAGGCAGATATATTGAACAGGAGGACATAACGCCAGAGGAAATCATAGAACTTGCAAAAAAGCACGACTGTCAATCAATAGCTTACACATACAACGAGCCGACAATATTTTTGGAGTATGCTCTTGACTGCATGAAGCTTGCTAAAAAGAACAATATAAAAAATATATTTGTAAGCAATGGTTATTTTTCAAAACAAACGCTTGGATTGATTGAACCGTATCTGGATGCAGTCAACATTGACTTAAAATCATTCAACCCGGAGTTTTATTCAAAAATTGTCGGGGCAAAGCTGGAAGGAGTTCTGGACTCTCTAAAGCTGGTTGCAAAAACAAAAATATGGCTGGAAGTTACAACGCTTGTCATCCCGGGAAAGAATGACTCTCCGGAAGAGATGAAAAGCATTGCATCTTTTGTCAAAGAAGAATTAGGAGAAGATGTCCCATTTCACATATCTGCTTTTTTCCCGTGCTATAAGATGGCTGATGTTCCCTCAACTTCGGCAGAAACATTGGTAAAAGCGAAAAAAATTGCTATTGATGAAGGTCTTAAATATGTTTATGTCGGCAATATTGATATAGAAAGAGCAGAAGATACCATTTGCCCAAGATGCAAAAAAACAGTGATAAAAAGAAGCAGGTATCTTATTGAAGAAAATAATGTTATTGGCTCAAAATGCAGGTTTTGCGGGGAGAAAATTAACGGTGTTTTTGAATGAAACTCCCGCCGGAGCAGAGCTCCGAGGTATTGAACCTATTAATGAATAAACTGAAAATTTTGCAAAAAAGTTTATTTTTGGCATAAAGAATTTTGCTCTAAAATAACCAAAATATCGATTTGCAAAATTATTTTCCTGTTCAGATTTAAAAAATCATATAATATTCATATACTCCAATTACAAACAAACATATATAAATTTAGTGTAAATTCAAAATTGAACAAAATTAAGCAATAACTTCAATCTTCCTTACAATCATTTCCCGGCATGGATATATTGTCTTTACTCGCCTTACTATCTCTGCCTGAAGTTTTCCTGCATTTACAGACGGAAGGAAGTTCTCTATTGTTTTGCTTGAAGAGCATTCCTTTTGGATTTCTTTTTTTACTTTTGCCCTCAAAGAGTGCATTACAGCAGTAGAAACGCGGTTTGTTGTAATTAGAACTGTTTTTATCCTTATTTTTTCATTGTCGAATTTCAGTATTTCAATGTTGTCGATTCTCGAACTGCCTCTCCTTACAGCCATCATAATCTGGTTTTTGTTAATTTCCTGTCCCATGTATTTTGTCATGCAGATATTTCCTTCGCTGATTTCATTTAGCTTGAATTTCAGCGTAACATTGTGGTCCCTGACATTTTTTGTCAAAGTGCCAAGAGAAGTGTGCGTTATTCTGCCAAGAGGAGATTTGTTTTTCATAAATACAGTATGACCTATTATTTCATTGCCTAAAAAAACAGGAGGCTTTATCGGAATCCATTTTTTTTTCAGCCATTTATCCTTGTATTTTATTTCTGCTTTTTTTATTACCATTATTTGCCGGTTTATTCAATTACCTCTTTGTTGCGTAGTTAAGAATAATTAACTACTTTTTTAAATCTTTGTGTTATCCAGTATAATAAGCTTAAAGGTTGATATACTGGCAAAGAAAAAGGTAAAATCAAAAGAGACAAAAAAGACAGGATTGAAGAGGACAAAAAAGGCAGAGCAGACTGTATCCCATTACCAAATAGGCGGTACTGGAAGCAGTGGCTCCAAAACATCATCTTTTGAGTCTATAGTTCGTATTTTGAAAACAACGCTTGATGGTTCAAAGCCGGTTAAAATGGCTTTGCTCAGGATAAAAGGAATCGGATACAACTTATCTGTTTCAATATGCAGAACTACATCCATAGATGAAAATAAATTGCTCAGGGAACTGACAGAAAAAGAAATTGAAAAAATTGAGGATGTTGTCTGCAATGCAGATAAAAGTCTTCCCGGATGGATGCTTAATCGGAGAAATGATTATTTCACAGGAAACACATCGCACATTTTCGGTCCTGAACTGACAATGCAATTGAGGGATGATGTTTTAAGATTGAGAAAAATCCGGGCATATCGTGGAATAAGACATGAGTTAGGTCTTCCGACAAGAGGACAGAAAACAAAGAATTCCTTTAGAAAGCATGGAGTCGTTGGTGTTGCCAAGAAAAAAAAGTAAATAAGTGAGTTAAATGGGAGATCCAAGAAAATTAAAAAATCATTTTTCATCGGTGAGAAGACCTTACGATGTTTCAATGCTTGAGGAAGAGCGGAACCTGAAGGAAAAATACGGGATAAGAAGAAAAAAGGAAATCCGGAAAATAGAATACCTATGGAAAAGCCTGAGGCAAAGAGCAAGAAAACTTATTGCTGAAAAAGACAAAGGAAAAATGGACCTTTTGTTTAAAAAAGTTGACAGCTATGGATTGTGTCAGGGCGAACCTACCTTTGAAAACGTACTTGCTTTAAAGCTGACGGATGTGCTGGACAGGAGGCTCCAGAATGTAATGTGCAAACTGAATCTTGCCAATACACCTATGCAGGCAAGGCAATATATTGTGCACAGGCATGTAAAGATTAATGGAATAGTTATATTTTCTCCAAATCACATTGTAAAAAAAGAAGAGGAAAACAACATTGTTGTGAACCCCAAAATATCCAGGCAGGACTCTGCTGCCAAACGTGAAAAAAAAGAGGATAAGTCAGAAGCAGAACCAATAAAAAAAGAAGAAGAAATTCAGGAATCTGCAAAAGAAGAAAAATTAGATGAGAAAAAAGAAGATGCAACTGATGAAAAAAAAGAGGATAAGTCAGAAGCAGAACCAATAAAAAAAGAAGAAGAAATTCAGGAATCTGCAAAAGAAGAAAAATTAGATGAGAAAAAGGAGGAGGCAAAATAAAATGGCATCTACTGATGAAAAAACAGGCATTGTTCATTTATTTAGCAGTGGAAATAATACTATCATTACGATAACAGACATTACAGGAGCAGAAACAATTTGCAGGCATAGTGCAGGAATGGTTACTGACAAGAGCAGATTAAAAGGGACTCCTTATCCTGCTATGAAAGCCGCAAAGATTATGGCTAAAAAAGCAATTGAAAAAGGAGTTAAAAATATGTATCTTAAGGTAAGGGCCCAGGGAGGAATTAAGTCAAAAATTCCCGGGAAGGGAGCTCAGCCGGCAATAAGAGCATTAATACAATCAGGATTGAGAATTATAAAGATAGAAGATGTAACGCCTATAGATTACGACAGTATGAGAAAGAAAGGCGGACGAAAAGGGAGGAGAGTATAATTATGGCAGATACTGTTCTTTCGGAAGTATTGGAGATATTGGAGCATTCAGAGACAAAAGGAGTCACAAAAGTAAAATGCATAATACTTGATGGCGAAAACAAAAACAAGGTGCTTGTCAGAAATGTGATAGGTCCTATAAGGAAAAAGGATATTTTAATACTTCCAAGAATAGATATTGAATCCGGAAGGAGATAAGGTGAATGAATCATGAAATGCAATTTTTGCTTAAAAGAATTTAAGAACAAAGGTCACTTGTTTGTGAAAAACGACGGGACAAAAGTATATTACTGCAGTTCCAAATGCATGAAAAATGCCAAAATAAGAAACCCAAGAAAAACAAAATGGACAGGATGGGCTTTGAAGGCAAAGGGCAAGGAATAAGCGATATTCTTGTAAATTACTAGGCATCATTTAATATAGAGAAAATACCAGCAAGTAAATTATTTGCATATCTGCTATTGTTTTTGGCATTTATACTGCCTGGTTTTGGTTATCTATATAATAGTGATTTAAATTTATTCTTTGAACTCGATTTGTATAGGTTGCTTTTTCTCTCAATATTTTATTCAACACCATTAGTCTTAATGGGTGTGATATAGGTTAATAAAGAACCAAGCATCCTTTTTGAAATTGATGAGCGTTCAGAAGACAACGAGGAGTATTATCGTAAACTTATGCTCTATGTATCGCTATTTACATTAAGTGCTTATTTTATGGCGACTCTTTTATTTTTTTTTGCTTCCAGAATTTCTTATACTGCTTATATTTATTCGCTTCCAGTTATAATTATCATAACAACAATAGCACAATCTTTTAAGAAGAAGAAATAAGAATCTATCAAAAGATTATGCCTGTATCAAACCCTGCTTTTCCTAATCTCAAGCGGATATTTTTTCATTTGTTTTAGTGCCTGATTCCAGCTCAAAAGAATGTTTTTTGCCCCGTAATTTTGTATTACAGATTCAGAGTTGATTGTAGCCATCCATAGAGCAAAATCAAGAGGCTTGCCTTTGGCAATTGCCGCAACCAAAGTGGATGCGAAAGCATCTCCTGCGCCTGTCCTTTCCAGTGCCTTTATTTCTTTATGCGGCTCAAATTCATACAATGTTTCGCCGTCATAAGTATATGTTGTATTTTTGCCGTCAGTTATGCATATAATTTTCACACCAATGCTTCTTATTTTTTTCAGCAAATCAATCATGTTTTCCCTTGAATCTTTCCCATAGAATTTTTTGACTTTTCCTGGGTCTGCTTTGGCATCTATTCCAAGGACGAGACCGATTGCCTCTTCTTTGTTGAATATAATTATCTCAGTATTTTTCAATATTCTGCCGAGCTCTTTCCTGTGGGCTTTTATCTGGTAATAGCTCGGGTTGAATGCAACATTTATGCCCTTCTTTTGCGCAAAATCACTTAATGCAATCTGGGTTTTGAAAGCATCTCCCATCATCGAGCAAAAGTAAAACCATCCTGTTTTGATTCCATCTAAATCTATGTCTTTCATTGTCAGTTTGTTGCTTGCTCCCTTGTATGTCAGAATTGTCCTGTTGTGCTTTTTTGTGTCAAGAATTATAGAATGATCATTCATATCCTTTGTTATTTTGCCGACAAATTTTATTTTTTCCTTTTTGAGCATGTCAATAATGTCTTTTTTGAAATGATCTCCTATTTTGCCAAGATAAGCAGTTTTGAGCCCAAGCCGCGCAAATGACACTGCGGTATTTGTCCCTCCTCCACCAATAAAGAACTGGATATTTTCCACGGTCAGCTTTGCGCCGACAGGATAAGATATTGTATGTTCCCGCTCAGCTATATTTGTGTCTACAAAAGTGTCTATCGTTGCAGAGCCTATTGTTGTTATATCATATTTCATATATTCCTCCTATTAATTTATTATTTCTTGTAACCAAATATTTTATCGTATTTTTTATGATCAATAATATCTAATATTAATTCAATAATTTCAATTTCATTTGTCCTCAAAGAATATACTACTTGCCAATATGATGTAAGATTAAATTTCCATAAGTTGTTGATGCCATAGCCATCAATATATGTTTTTGGAATATTTTTTTTTGGCATCTGCATTCCTGCCACGGGATTTTGCTTTAATAAATCAAATGCTTTATTGATTGATTTTAATAATTGCTGATGCACAGATTTATTGATGCCTTTTTCTGTTTCTTCTCCTGCTATTTTATTTAGCGTTTGATATTCTTCATTTGCCTTTTTTCCAAGCACTAATTTTATTGGTTTCATATCTCAATGCCCTCATCAACTGCCATTTGAAATTTTGAAGTCGGATTGTATGTCCAGATAATACCCTTGTGAGTATCCATAATCATGCCTCTGTTTTCTAAATATTTCAAAACGATGTTTAGCGTCTGATCCATGATTTTTGTCGGCAGTTTTTTTTTAAGTTCCGTCCTGTTGATGGCTAAATCTTCTTTTTTTAAAACATCTTCTATCATAAGTACAGTCTTTAATGTCGGATAATGTAATATTTTTTGCATTTTATATCACCCATATATAGATATATAGAAAACTATATAAACTTATATATGCACTTTAATCTTTAATTTATTTACTTTAGGAGCTTTCTTTAATGCCTCCAGCCCCGGAAGCTTCTTTTTTGACAGATAATTGAGCATTGCTCCCCCAGAGAGGCAGATATGATTAAAGCCTTTTATTTTGAACTCAAGTATAGCATCAGAAGTGTGCCCTCCACCGACAAAGGAATATGCTTTAGAAGAGGCGATTGCATTTAACAATGCCAGAGTCCCTTTGCGGAAATTTTTGTCTTCAAAGCTTCCGGGGGTCCCTTTCAAAAATATCGTCTTTGCTTTTTTGATTATTGCAACATAGGCATCTATTGTATCCTGCCCGATATCATATATTTCATATTCGCTCGGGAATTGATTTAGCTTTAGTTCAAGGCGTTTGTTATTGTTTTTCACTCCGAAGTCCACAGGCGTTTTCATATTGTATTTTTTTATCATCTGCTTTAATCTGTTGTTTGGGAGAATTCCTCTGCCTTTAAGATACTCTGACTGCGCTCCGAAATCAAAACCCTGCGAAGTCAGGCAGTTCTGCCCGAAGAGCCCGCAGCAGAGGATATAATCAATATCCTTTCTTGAATTTATCAGATTCATCGGCTCTTCCGGCTTTGCGCCCCCGAAGATAAATACAGCAGGATGATTGATTTTGTCAAACTTTGCCAGTGCAGTGAGTTCTTTTTCAAGGACAGGACCTGCATAGGACGGGAGAACTTTTGGAAACTCGCTCATTGAAGTATGCGCCCTGTGGCAGTTTGAAAATGCGTCATTTATGTAGACATCAGCCAATGGAGCAAGAGCCATCACAATTTTATTGTCTTTGATGTTTTTAGGAGGATATTTTTCCTCATCGAGAAATCTTAAATTTTCCAGCAGGATTGCCTTTCCTGCCTTCAGGTTTAGGATTGCTTCTTTTGCTTTTTCTCCAACAATATCAGGGATGTATTTTATTGCAGTATACTTTCCAATCATCTTTGCGTGCGCTTCTAAATTTGTGAAATCTTCGCCGCCTTTCCTGCCCTGATGAGCAAGCACAACAAGCTTTGCTTTTTTTTGCTTTATCTGCTTTATCGTCTTTATGTGCTCTAAGATTCTTTTTGAAAGCTCAACTTTCCCTTGAGAAATAGGGGAGTTTAAGTCAACTCTCAGCAATACAACCTTGTTTTTTAGATTAATGTTTTTATAGCTCGGGTAGGAAGATTTTATCATATGCCAAATATATGATTTAATGTTTATATATTTATTTTGTTTCTCCCGACTGCCAAAGACAAAAACATCAGTCCTATTGACAAAAAGATTGTAGGGACTTCCGGGATTGCCAAAGGCAGATAATCTGTGTTGCTTCCCCCGCTGATATTATGCGGATAATCCACGAACCCATCTCCGTTACTGTCCGGTGTGTTGAAATCCGAGAAATAATTTCCTCCTATGTATGGACCACCGATTATATTTGTTTCGGTCTGGTTTGTAATATTCCAGTCATTGTTTCCATTGTCCCAAGCATTGTTTGTGTTGTCAAAATAATTGTTGTATATTAAATTTGGTACTTGCGCACCTGACTGGTATAAATAAATACCATATTCTAAATTGTTGACTATTGTCGAATTTTTTATTGTATTTACATTAGCCTGAGATAAATATATTCCATAATTATTAGAAAGAGCAGTTATATTCAGAATTTTATTTAATCCAGAACGACGAAGATACACTCCTCTGTCCCAGTCTGTGACAATGCAGTTTTTTATCAGGGATGTTGTATTTGTTGACGAACCCCTTGATATACGGACTGCATAACTGGGCTCTAAAGAAATCCCGGCTATCTTATGGTTCCGGCAGTCCAAAGTTATGTTGTTTGCAGTTACATCCATGCATATTTCAGCACTTGAATCAAGAATATCTGCTGTCAAATAATATGCCGCTCCTGTTTTATTCAATTCCCTACAGCCAGATATATAAAATACAGTTATATCAACATTTAGACTTCTTGTTTCAGAACTATTTGCAACACCTATCCTATTTTCCCAGCACTCTACATTCCATGAATAAGTTCCATCAGATAATTCATGACTCATTATTGTTGACGTGGCATTTATGGCATTTGTGGAATTTTCAACAGTCCCGTTTATTACAAGATTGCATGTGGAATTTTCTGAAATATGGTTGTACACCGTAAAATTAAATATTGTCCTGTTGCTGTTTTCTGTGTGGTCGTTTGACGGGCTGTTTAAAACAATAATGGGATTTAGATTAGGGGGATTTACTGCATCTACATAATTAAAATAATCTGTTACATTGCATTCGTTGAAACCAATCTTAAAATATCCATCTCCATTCCACGAGGAACCCCAGCTGTTCTTTACAATCCAGTAGCTTGTTGTGTCGTTTCCTGTGTCGTTGTATCCTGTTAAAACAACAGCATGATTCAAATCGCCCTCTTCATTGCAACGATAAATATCACCATCCCAATCATCACCATTGTCCATATCTATCGCGATTGGAAGAGGACCATAATAACTTATCCAGTTTTTGAGTTCATCGTTTGAAAAATCAGAGTAGTAAACAGTATAATTACTGCCGGACAAATCCCATAATCTTGCGTTCCAGTCAGAACACTTTCCATTGCAATTGCTGTTTGACTTATTATATGGAAAACAAAATTCATCGGAAATTCCATCCTCTTTTATATAATCAAGAGCCACAATTTGATTCCCGCCATCACAATCTCCACAGTAAGCGCAACAGTCAGAAACGAGATACTGTTCAGATAAATCCGGGTTTAATTGCGAATTGTTCTGGTCGATATTGTATTTTGCCTCTACTGCCCCGACAGCAGAAAAAGCCCAGCAACTTCCGCAACTTGCCTGATCCTTTACCGGTGTCATCCAGTTTTCATTATTGTAATTTCTCCAGTCATAATAAGAATGGATGTTGCCATTGCCTACCACAAGAGAAGAAGCGCCAAAAGATTTGTCTTTGACTTTCTTTGCATTTGCTAAATCCGGTTTAAACGCATAGCTTATTTTTTCATCAAGACCCATCATCTCTATCATAGGGACCATATTATTTTTATTTAAGAAACCAGAGCTTATCTTCGTAAAATCAACTTTGTTTTTTTTAGGTATGCAAATAGCATACTCTGAAGAATAAGAATTCCCTGTTTTTATTGTTTTGATATCGTATCCGTGCTTTGCGCAATAAGAGAATTCTTGCCCTGTCTTGCCATTGAGAAAATCCCATGCATTGAATTTTGCATTGTCTGAAATGACGCAAACTCCATCCTGACTGCCATCACTGCCAGTTGTTACTTCGTAATTATAACCCATTTCTGTGCAATAAGCAGCAGAAGGATTGGATATTCCAAATGAAATTCCTGTCAAAATTATTATCATAAAACTTACTGCCAACCCGAACCATAAATTTTTCAGGTGTCCTGAAGTATCACGTAAAAAAGAAAAAACTTTTTTTGTTTTTTCTGCATTGAATCCTGTATTTTTTACTTTTCCATTTTTCATTTTATCAATTATTTATCTTTTAATCTTTCTTAATTAAAGAATAGATTTAAATATTTATTATATGATTATAAGCCCCTTTATGCAGTTTTTAGGCTATTTTAAAATATATATGTTTTAATTGCCATAAATCAATTAATCTCCTGCCAAATACTCCGCAGTAATCCTCACAGCCTCATCGCTGCTGTATTTTGGACACCATCCGATTTTTTCTATTTTTTTGATATCCAATACCATTTTTGGAACATCCCCCTTCCATCCGCCGGCTCCGCCGGTGTAAGTGTATTCCGGAGAAAGAGACATAACTCCTGCTGTAATATCTGCGATTTTTTTTGTGGTCGTCCATTCATTTGTTCCGATATTGAATATAGTTACGTCTTTTTTTGATTTTTTTACTGCAAAAATCATCGCCTCTATGCAGTCAGATACATGGACATAAGATTTTGCCTGCTTTCCGTCCCCCAGAATCTCCATCTGCTTTGGATTTTTCTTAAGCTTGTTTACAAAATCATAAATTACCCCGTGCGTGGAATTCATGCCTACAACATTCGCAAACCGGAAAATATGGCTTCTAAACGAGAATAGGGATGCATAGGCGCATATCATGCCTTCGCATGCAAGCTTTGTTGCCCCGTAAATTGATATCGGAACCAGAGGTCCGTAATCCTCTTTTGTCGGTATTTGTTCAGCAATCCCGTAGACTGTTGAAGTTGATGAAAAAATGAAGTCCTTTATCCTGCACTTTTTTGCCTGATTTAGAACATTGTTTGTCGCAATTGCGTTTTGCTCAAAGACATTGTCAATATTTTCCGTGCTTGACTTTACATCAGGATTTGCCGCCAGATGCCATATTTGCTCTGCGCCGGAAAATGCTTTGTCAAGATTGTCCTTTACCAGATCAATTTTTTTAAAAGATACATTGGGCAGTTTCAGCTCTTCCATAATAAATTCTTTTTTCCCCGAAGACAGGTTGTCAATTACAACTATTTCGTTGCTTTTGCTTTTAGACAGCTTCTTCACTAAGTTAGATCCTATAAAACCCGCCCCTCCGGTTATTATTATTTTCATATAATTAGTTCAAAATCAATTTTATATACTTTTATTCCTTCTGGATAATGCCCCGCAGCTTGCTGCGAAAGACTATTATAGTTGAAATGTCTCCTAAAAAGCAACAGTTGAAACTTTATAAATTTACGAATGAAGATACCCCACAGCTTACTGCAGAGTGAGCGAAGAGAACGGCAGGAGATTCATTCTTTGGTTTGCGATAACTTTCAGCAACTTTGGCTGAACAGTAAACTTTACCTTCACTGTTTTTTTGCAAATTATGAGAGATATATACATATATATAAGCAATATAACTGCATATACTTTTCGTTCAGAATTCGTTGCTACATAAACCGCTAAAAAATCAGAATTTTGGAGTTTTAAAGATTAAGCGTTAAAGTTGAGATTAGCGAGTGAACGAAGAAATTCATCGAAACAATTGAATTTTATGAATTTCGATGTAAACAGTTAATAACATTAAAAAGCAAAGCAACACCCGTAAAACTTGATTTTTATGGTTTTTCTGCGCGTAAATTTTGCAAGGATGCAGAAAAATGTCGTAAGCGCAAAAACCACAATAAGCGCAGAAATATGGTCCGGGTGAGAATTGAACTCACGATCTTCGCCATGTCAAGGCGACGTCATACCACTAGACCACCGGACCTAATAAGAATCCTTGCATTTGCAGCAGCATTTATCTGGAGTTGCTGTTGCATCCTCAACACAATCGGTTGTGTCGTGTATGTAATCATCACCACAATCATCCTGATTACATACACCATCCGCATCTGCTGGCGTTGCAGCTTTACTACTTACAAGAAACGCTTTATTCCCATGAATTGTCTTGCACATAGTAACCGAAATAGTATCCCCTGATTCTTTTTCTGTCGGCTGAAGAATACTTTCATTTGTCCCAAGCAGTCTTTCAGAAAATACAAATATTAGTGCAAATGCAATAATCAGTGCGACCATTATTGCAACGACAATCTTTACTCCTTCTCTCATATTATTATTTGACTAATTCATTTATATATTTATCCTCCGCATTTGCAGCAGCATGTTGTTGTATCTGTTATGCTGCATCTTGCTAAAGGAACAACTGTATTTGGCAGGCAAACATGATTACAATTTGAACCAGAATTATCTTTTATCACGCACCTTTTTACGCCAGGTGCATTGCTAGGACAGCAACAATCACTTCCACAGTCGCTATTAAGAGTACAAGTAGCAGTTACAGTTGGAGTATTTGCAGCGCAAACACTTCCACAACTAAGCGAAACAGTGTAATACTCCCTCCCTGTCATTTTGCATTTAAGCCCCCTAAAACCGCTTGCAGAGTTCTCCTCTCGTTGCTTTGCTTTATCGTTTAAGTTCAATACCCTATCAGAGAGTATAAAAATCACTCCAAATGCAATAATCAATAAAACCAAGACAGTGACAACTATTTTCATTCCTTCTTCCATATAAGTTATAGTTTGCTAAGTATATATATTTATCCACATTTACAGCAGCATGTTGGCGGCGCAGCAGTTTGATCAGCGTTCGGGTTGCATTCATTATTATTTGTAGTTATATCCGGGTAGCAGTCCGATGAATCACAGGAACCAAAAACTGCAGATGTTTTGTCAACAAGATAATATATTCCCCCATGGCTTATTTTGCACCATGTCGTGGAAATTTTATTTGACGATTGCTCATCTGTTTGCATCGCATTATCTTTTAATTTTGCAAAATTATTTGAAAATACAGTTATAATCGCCAGAGCAATAAAAAATAAAACCATTATAACAACTACCAGTTTCATTCCTTCTTCCATACGATTTTATTCCCCTAAATTTTTTTCTGTATTTTCGTATTTTTTGATTGCATCAATCAGGTCCTGCTTTTGGAGTTGAGGCCATAATTTGTCAATAAAATATATTTCACTGTATGCGCAATGCCAGAGAAGAAAGTTGCTCAATCTCCTGTTGTATCCTGTCCGCAATATTATCTCCGGATAAGAGCTTTCCGGCAGATAAGTGTATTTTTTGACTGTATCTTCATCAATGTCCTCTTTTTTCAATTTGCCTGTCCGGGCATCATCTATCATCTGCCTAACAGCATCAACAAGCTCTCCCCTGCCGCTGTAATAGAATGCAATATTTACTGTAATTTTTTTGTAGTTTTTGGTTTTATCTTCAATTTTTTCTATTATTTTTTTTAATTCTTTTGAAATGATGCTTCTTCTTCCGATGAACCTGATTTTTACTTCATTTTCCTTAATTTTTTTGTTGGCAAGCAAATTAGTGAATGTCGTGCAGAATAATTTTTCAAGAATCTTTTTTTCCACAACAGAGCGGTTGCAGGCATTTTCAAGGGAGAAGGTATAGAGCGTGATTTCTTTTATGTTTTCCTCGCAACACCATTCAACAATATCATAGGCTTTTTGGGCGCCCTGTAGATACCCGTCATACAATTTTTTTGAATGATTTTTGGCATATCGCCTGTTTCCGTCCATTATGACGCCGATATGATTCACTTTTTTATCATCCATATTAAATTAGATATTTGCTGAATTTTATAAGTTTTGGTATTTTCAAAAATATTTTTGAAATTTCAGTCAAATTGCCTTTTATTATGTTATCTATATCTCTATCTTTAAGTATATCCATTATTGTATTTAAGTCATCGTCAGACATTTTATGAAAAATCTCTTTTATCCTGTTTACTTTCAAAAGTTCATTGCCTCTTTCATGCCACCATGTTTTATTGTATCTGTCAAGAAATTTGGCTGAATAGTCATTTGATATTTTTGCTTCATTGATTACATCTGCGGCTATTTTTGCAGCATAAGTCGCTTCATGCATTCCTCCTCCATGCATGGGATGAACTTGCCTTGCAGCATCGCCGACTGCCAAAAAGCCATTTGCTGTCATTTTTCTTAAAAGACCGCCAACAGGAATTGCTCCGCCGTTTTCTTCCAGAACAGAACCGCATCTTAAATTGTTTTTTGTTCCAATCCATTGGTCAAGATAGTATTTTGCTGATTTTTCGCAATTTGAAAATATTCCAAGCCCGACATTCGCTCTTTTCTCTCCTTTAGGGAATATCCATATGTATCCCCCTGGACAAATATCCCTTCCTGCATATAATTCCAGACGCTTTGAATCTTCCATTGTTATATTTTCCAACTCGTATTGATATCCGCTCATGACTTCATTTGGTTTAGGAACAGCTATATTTAGAACTTCTCTTGCAAATTTTGCTTCAACGCCTTCTGCGCTGACGACAATATCTGATTTTATTTTGTGTTTTTCTCCGTAATATTCTAATTCTACACCGCAGACAAAATCATTTTCTTTTATCATACCAATAACTTCGGCATTTGTTATTATTTTTGCTCCTGCGCGCGCAGCATTCCCAGCTAACTCTTTGTCGAATAATTTCCTCTCCAGGATATATCCTATTTCATTCTTTGCGGGAAGATAGATAGATTGTCCGCTGGGTCCATATAAAATAGAACCATTATATATTGTGTTTACGACGAACCTTTCCTTTCCAGTGAAGCCAAGCTGCTTCAGTTGAACTTCGCTGAGACCTTCAGCGCATCTTTTCGGAGCTCCGATTTCAGGCCTTTTTTCAATCATAAGAACATCAAGCCCTTTTTGAGCGCATAGTTGACCTAATCTTGAACCACCGGGACCAGCACCAATTATGATGACATCATATTTTTCTTTTACATTAAATGTGCTTAACATATAGATTACCTAATAGAGAAATTTAAATATGTTTATAAAGTTTCTTGTTTTTGTTTGATTTAACAAATCTGGGAAATAATATGGTTTTTGAAAAAGAAATATGGGACAACTTTATGAGTATAATATTAGGCGTTTTCTTTGCATTTTTATTCTACAATGCACTTGGTTTTGCGCTTGATACAAAAACGCCATTGGTGACAGTTGTTTCATGCTCAATGTACCCGGAACTTAATGTGGGGGATTTGCTTCTGCTCAAGGGAGTAGAAGACATAAAAGATATACAAGCAGGGAAGGATGGAGATATTATTGTTTATTACCAGAAAAATTTCAATAAATTAATAGTCCATCGCGTTTGGGAGATAAATAACAATACAATAAGTACTTGGGGGGATAACAATTATGCAAAAGATTCATGGACAACTTCATTTGATGAAATAAAAGGAAAATCGATTTTGAGAATCCCTTATCTGGGATACCCGAGAATATTGCTGTTTAATATTGCAACAGATAGGAAAACAGAAAAATGCCAGTTGCTTTACGATCATAGATTTATTGGTGAATAAAATGGAACTTTGCAAGAAATGTGGAAGTCTGATGGTACCCATCAGAAAAAAGAATGGATTGTATTTTGTATGCAGAGTATGCAAGACAGAAAAAAAGGCAAATGGAAATAATAATATTCTAAAGGAAGTAATTCACAATGAAAAGCCAATCATTGCTGTGGTAGGAGATAGCACGGAGACGCTGCCGACCATTAAAAAAAAATGTGAAAAATGCGGAAACAATCTAGTATACTGGTGGAGCCAGCAAACACGCTCTTCAGACGAACCGGAAACGAGGTTCTACAGGTGCACAAAATGCAAGCAGACATGGAGAGAGTACAGTTGATTTTGTCCACAGAACGCACGGAACCCACAGGAACCGGTGAAAAAAGAACAGTCAGAAATCCCATTTATTCGCTTCCTTTATATTCCTGTGTCTTCCGTGGATAGTCTTGCGGAGTTTTTCTCAATTCTTTTAAACTTTTCTTTTAGTATTTTAGTATTATGAAAGAAGAATTTCCGGGCAGGTATGATTCAAAAACGTGCGAGGAAAAATACATAAAGTATTGGTCTGAAAACAGAATTTACAAATTTAATAAAAAAGATGCGAAGAGAAAGGTATATTCTATTGACACTCCTCCGCCGACAGTTTCGGGGAAAATGCATCTCGGTCATGCTTTTTCATATTCGCAGATGGACTTTATTGCAAGATACAAGAGGATGAAAGGATACAATGTATTTTACCCATTTGGAACAGATGACAACGGTCTGGCAACAATAATACTTGTTGAAAAAATAAATAAAACGAGAGCAAAGAATATGACAAGGGCTGAATTTACAGAGCTTTGCCTGAAAACCCTTGAGGAAATAAGACCAAAATATATAATGGATATAAAAAGAATTGGTCTTTCTGCTGACTTTAATTTGAAATACACCACAATAGATGCGCATTGCAGAAAAATAGCGCAGAAGAGTTTTATTGATTTATACAATATCGGCAGGATTTATAGGAAAAAATCGCCTATAATGATTTGCCCGAAATGCAAAACAGCAATTGCGCAGGTTGAACTCGAGGATGCGGAAAGGGAATCCTATTTAAACTATATAAAAGTCCCTGTAATCGGGACAAAGCAGGAACTGGTTTTTGCAACAACAAGACCGGAACTTCTTCCGGCATGCATAGGAATTAGTGTTCATCCAAAGGACAAAAGATACAAAGACATAATCGGAAAATATGTAAAGATGCCTATAACCGGAGCAGAGATTGAAGTCACTTCTGATGAAGAGACAGACATGAATTACGGGACAGGGGTTGTGTATTATTGTAGCTACGGTGGCGTGGAATGCATTGAATGGATGAGCCGGCATCCCGGTGTCAAATCAATCAACATAATGGGGGTTGATGGAGCATATAACAAAGAAGCAGGAAAATACGAGGGAATGACATCTCTTAAGGCGCGTGAGGAAATAATAAATGATTTGAAAAAAACAGGTGCGTTGGTTAAGCAGGAGGCAATAAAGCATATTGTAAATACTCATGAACGCTGCGGGACAGATGTTGAGTTTGTCGCAACAGAGCAGTGGTTTATTAAATATCTTGATTTAAAGGAAAAATTGCTTAAAGCAGGAGCAAAATTAAACTGGAATCCTGCTTATATGAAAAACAGGCTGGACAACTGGATAAAAGGGCTGAAATGGGATTGGTGCCTGTCAAGGCAAAAAAAATTCGGCGTTCCGATTCCGCTGTGGTATTGCAAAAAATGCGGAGAGGTTGTCCTTGCAGACCAGAAACAATTGCCGGTGGATCCTCTTGAAGATAAACCATTAATTAAAAAATGCCCTAAATGCAATTGCACAGAATTTATTCCTGAGGCGGATGTCCTCGATACATGGGCGACTTCATCCATGACTCCCCAGATTGCGGCAAGCTTGGTTCCCGATAGATACAAAGATATATATCCTATGGATTTAAGACCGCAGGCGCATGACATCATTAGTTTCTGGCTATTCAACACCCTTGTAAAATCGCAGTTGCACAGCAAGGTAAATCCGTGGAAAGACGTAATGATAAGCGGCTGGGCGCTTGACCCAAAAGGGAAAAAGATGAGCAAATCAAAAGGCAATGTAGTTGAGCCGCAGATAATGATTGGAAAATACAGCGCAGATGCGCTTCGCTACTGGGCTGCAAAATCAAAGCTCGGCGATGATCTGGCATTCAAGGAAGACGACCTGAGGAATGGAATAAAGCTATGCATAAAGCTATGGAATGCAAGCAGATTCACTATCTCTCATTTGAATAAATATAATTTTGGCAAAATAAAAGGCGATAATCATGAGATTATAGATGCATGGATAATTGAAAAGACAAACATTGCGATAAAAAAAGCGACAAAGCATCTGGATAATTATGAATATTCAGCGGCAAAAAAAGAAATAGAGATGCTCTTTTACAATTCATTTTGCGACAATTATCTTGAATTTATAAAGTACAGGATTTATGATGAACAATTAACAGGCAGCAAAAAGAGCGCATTGATAACCCTGGATTCTGTTCTCTTCAGCATTTTGAAGATGTTTGCGCCTTTCATTCCTTTCATAACAGAGGAAATTTACCAACTGCATTTTAAGGAAATGAAGAAGCAAAAAAGCATCCATTTGTGCTCATGGCCAAAGGCAGAGCCGCAAAAAAACGCTTCAAAATGCCTGATGGCAGGAGATTTATTATGCAATATAATTGCGCAGGTAAGGCAGTATAAAAATGGGAATGGCATGTCTCTTAAAATACCGCTGAAGAGCATCAAAATAACTCTAAAGGCAGAATGTCAAAAACAGGTGATTGAAAAAATAATTAAGGACATAAAGGGCATTGGGATTGTTGAAAATGTTGTTTTGGATGTTTCAAAAAAACAGAAAGAAAATGTTGTTGTTGAATTTTAATCTACTCCAGCTCCTCAGCCTTATCCACAATCCCGTCATTGTCTTCATCAAATCCTTTCACTATTTTTGAGAAAATATTTTTATTGTACTGGTTTCCTGCCTCAAATGATTTGAATTTATTTATCAGAAAAAACACGGCTGCCTCAGTGCCTGTGCTTCTGCGCCCGCCAAGGACAAGAATAGCAGAGTATTTGTTGAATGGGTTTATTATTTTTTCTATAAAGCCGCAATTTTCATCGCTGTATTTTTTCCTGGATATTGCTGAATAAAGAGCATAGTAGAAATCATCTTTTTTTAGGAATTTTACCGCAAGATGCCGGTTTATGAGCGCAGTGGTTTTATTTATGGCAGGGCCGCCGATTATTATCAAATTTTTTTTCAGGTCGTTTTCTGTCATATCTATGTCGTATTTTACATTGGACAGGGAGACAGAGCAGGATTTTGAAAAAGAGCCGGCAAATAGGGCAATAAGAATTGCAAGCTTCTCATCCTCTGCTTTTGCCATCTGCTTTCCGTGGTGCATTGGGGCGCCCAAAACAAATATGGTGTTTGAAAAACTGTTTTTTGAAAAAACTGAAAGAGGGTTTTCTTTGCCTTCGGTTTTTGTTTTTTCTGCATCTTTCTTTTTCCACAGGACAAAAGCGCCGTCCGATGTAGCTGAAAAATACCTTGCAGTCAATCCGCCATAAGTCTTCTCGCCTACAACATCAACCAGCCCTGCTTTTTTCAGGTTGTTTACGTAATAATAGACTTTTTGCTCATTCATGCCCAGAACCCGGGCAATTTCTTTTGGATACATTTCCTTTTCAGACAAAATTTCAAGAATATTTATTGCATTGGCAGACAGTATTTTTGTGTTTTTAGAGTCCAACTCTTTTAGTAAAAAAGGAGTTCTATCTGCCTCATTTTTTTTTAGCAGACATAAATTATTCAATTTCATACAATACTTTAGATATAACATTAAAGAATCTTGCGGTATTCAATTAATCCAGAATTATCTATTGAGCAATCTGCTTTTTTCCCGGAGCATGATTATTGCAGAAGACAATATCACAAATACAAATCCTGCTGTCTGGATGTCAGGCGTAGATGCAAAAAAAGACGTTTTGGTTGAAGGTATAATTGTAACTTGTTTTTGGACATTTTTAAGCATAGAGTTGTTTTCTGCTTTCACATTTAATATTAATATGCCGTTTCCAACCAGACCGCCATATTGAATGTAGGACACTATTTGAGATTGCCCGGGAGATAGCTGCACATAAAGATTTGTTTTGTTTAAATCGCTCCTGTGCCCTTCAAACCATCCAAAATTTGTAAGGGGCAGGGGGAAAGAGTCGTCATGAGCTATAGTGATGTTGAAAACAATAGCATAGCTGTATTGATTTTGGATAAATATGTTTATTTTTCTTTTTTCGCCAAGATACATAGTGATGGGGGTTTCATTAAACTGCGAGGAGTCATCTTCGCCCCTGTCAAATATTACTGAAGCTGAATTTGTGTTTAATGCCATATCCTCGCAGTAAACAACTATCGTATGACTGCCGGTGAAAGAGACATTTATTGTTTTATTCCAGCTTATATTTTGCATAGTTTTTGGAGTCATAGTCTGCTGAACTCCTCCATCAAGAGAAAACCTGCAATTTTGCGTTCTTTCATTGGTTGCGATGAACACATCAATGTTTGGGTCAGCATAGTTTATTGGTTGAGGTGAAATGATAGTAATTGCTGGCGGAGTAGTGTCTGCTGTATTGTAAATGCATACAGCATGCCCTGTTTCTGTTGCAGATGCAATAGTATCCTTATAGACAAGAGAATTTGTTTTCTTTGCAAGGACAAATAGTTTGGTTCCTGTACTGCAGCTTTCATCTGTGCTGATGTATGAGTTTAGTTCCTGTCCTTCGATAGGAGGGATGCACAATGTATGCGGGCGATAAAAATCATTATA
The DNA here is from genome assembly GCA_003660905.1 of Candidatus Nanohalarchaeota archaeon. Classification (GTDB taxonomy): domain Archaea; phylum EX4484-52; class EX4484-52; order EX4484-52; family EX4484-52; genus EX4484-52. Next base: position 49,905 of record QMVB01000001.1, read on the forward strand.
GGTGCCCATAATGGTATGCGGCGTGATTGGAGGAACTTCATCAAACATCAGGGATATATTTACAAAACCCCTGTCGCATACAAAAGCATCTGGATTTGTGTTGTAAAAATCAGGATAATCACAATGTTCGGTATGATATATGTTGCATCCGGATGTCGGATTCTGCCAGTAATCTCTTCTGGGTATTATGCCATAGTTTGCATCGGCAATATTTAATGACAGCCCTTTGCAGCAGAGAGCATAATCATACAAGGAGTCATTAAAACGCATAATGGATGTTCCGTTTTCCCTTTCAAAAGAGACAATTGGTAATTCTCCTGCATTGCATGGGATATGCCTAAATTCACAATCGATAGAAAATCCAGGCAGTCCTGAAAAAAGAACGAATGCAACAAAAGCAATCAACAATATTTTTTTCATATATATTTTTGAAAACAAACTATAAAAACATTACTTGTTTCCTCATGAATTAAGGTATTTAAATGTTAATGTATGTTTAGTATATGAAAAAAAGCTATGCAATCTATGCTGCATTGATAATATTGATTTTAATTTCCGGATGCAACGAAAGCACTGTTGTGCAAACTCCGGGCGGTGTGGACATTGTGGATTTTTCACCACTTCCCGGGACAGTTTTGTCTGGGGAGGACGTAAAACTGATTTATGAAATCCAGAACAATGGGGATTATGATGCAGATATATCATTGTACATTCAGCAAATTGATGATGGCGAATGGGGTTTGACAGATACTGACAGGGAAGTTCTTTCTCTTGCAAAAAAGCAGGATGCAGTTGAAGGAGGAAAAGAAATTGGTTTTTTCCAGTTGACGGCGCCGGAAATTGACAGAAACACGAAACAGACCTATGGTGCAGAACTTAAAATGTGCTATCCTTATACGACGAAGACAGTATTCCGGTACGAAATTATAAATTCATTTGAAAAGCAAAAGGAAATTGAGCGGGGGAAATACGCCAAGAAACTGCCTTTTTTCAAAAATTCAATATCTCCCTTACTGGTTTATTCATTGACAAAAGAGCCGCTTTTCGCAGGAAATAACAAGGCAATAATTTCCTTTAAGGTAAAGAATGAAAAAAGAGGAATGCTTGTGGATTCAACCACATGCGAGCAGAATCCCGATGCGACAGATTTTAATGAATTTCCGTTTGACATAACATCAGCAGACAGCGACATTGCAATAGATTGCGATGAAGAAAAGATAAGGCTGGTGGATGACAGCGCAATATTTTATTGCACTTTGACCGGGATATCAGGCAAAACTTCAGTTACCCTTACGCTCGAGAGCAATTATTGCTATTACCAGACAAAGGAGGCAAGGATTGTTGTCAGAGGAATTTGATTTTGGAAGAATATGGACAATAAACGAATTGCAGTAATAAACAAGAAAAAATGCTCCCCGAAAAGATGCGCCCATGAATGCTTTAATTTTTGCCCGAGAGTCAGGGCAGGGGCAGATACGATAAAAATAGGAAGCGAACATGCAGAGATTACAGAGGACTTGTGCATAGGATGCGGAATATGCGTAAAAAAATGCCCGTTTGGCGCGATATCTATTGTAAATTTAACGTGCGACTTAGGGAGCGTCGTCCACCAGTACGGAAAAAACACATTCCGGCTCTATAATATTCCTATGCCGCGAAAAGGAGAGATTGTCGGATTGA
>QMVB01000002.1 GCA_003660905.1 Candidatus Nanohalarchaeota archaeon
ATAAGCGGAGTTGTAGTTAAAAACAAGCAATTATCACATAAATTCTATTGAAAAATCCTGTTTTTTGTAAACTGTCAAATAGGTTTTCCTGTCTTATTTGGCGTCAAACTGTCAAAGTTGGGTATTATGCTATAAAAATAGAATTTAACCATATTTTTAAATATATTAGTCCTATAAAAATGTATGAGACTGCACTTTAGAGTAATTATAATATCCGCTCTTGCAATATATTTTTTAAGTTCTTTGGGTTTTGCTTCATTTATAAAGGAAACTTCTCTTAAACTTAATGTAAATGAAGACAACACGATAGATGTAAAAATGACAATAGATTATGCTTCTCTGTCAACAAATGACGTTTCCTTTGTAATAAATGGGAGAATCCCATATGCGAAGGGCTCAGACAAAAACGGGGAAATGAATTGCAGTGTCCATGAAAAGCCTTACGGCACACAGATAATATGCAAAAGAAAAGAAAACATCCAGATTAATTATTCTGCAACAATTCTGTATAAAATGAGCAATGTCATATTTGAAGAAAAGAAGATGAACAAAACAATAGATACTTTTTTGTTTGAATACAACATAGTTGAGCCAACAGAAAAACTGCACATTCTGCTCATAATACCGGCAGGATACGGATTGCTGGATGCAGCCCAGATGCAGGCTTATTATCCTCCAAATCCAAATATCCGTGTAATTGACGGCAGAAGAGTGGGCGTTGAATGGACTGAACAAAATTTAAGCATCGGAAAATCGTATTTTTTTAAGGCAAATTATGAAAAAATCTCAAACGCCGTAATCAACAATGAGGATTATCCAAGAAGCTACAAAATCATAATGTCTGTTGTAGTAGTTGGTCTTTTGTGCCTTGTTGTATTGCTTCTGTTCTCTAAAGCAAAAAAAATCAGGGAAAAGAAGAGCCTAATTCCTGATGAAGACGATGAAGCTGTAGAGGGAGTAGAAACAGAAGAGAAAAAAGAGGAAGAGAAAAAAAACATAGAGGATGTCATGCTCATATCCTTGCTGAAAGAAGATGAAAAAAAAGTCTTTGACCTGATTTGCGCATCATCCGGGGGAATCAGCAAGCAAAGAGAAATTGCAAGAGCAACCGGATTTTCCCCTGCCAAGACATCCCATGTAATAAAAAGCCTGTCTGCAAGAGGGCTTATAAACTTAACAAGGCAGGGAAGAACAACAAGAATCGAATTTACAGAAAAAGCAAATGAATTTCTGAAGACCAAATAACCAGCTGAATCAAATATCTTTCAGCCATTTGTAGAACTCATTGTTGCTGTCAAACTCCAGGTATTCTTTGTTGTCAAAAACCGCATTTATATACCTGCCCTGCCCGCTTATTCCAAATTTATCAAAATATGAATTAAACAGGCTCTCTAATGCTTTTACATGCTGGTTTGCATCAACAGATCCAGATATGATGCGCTCTTCCCTCATGCTCTGGTCGTAGATGAGGCATTTGTTCTGAATTTTGCAGAAGACCGATGCATGAGACGGCATCAGGAAAACATAGCATTTCTGCGATTCATTATATGCTTTTATCATAGATAAGAGCAAAGTCGCCTTTTCCTCGCAGTCCCCGTAGCAGTTTTCATATGTTTTTTTTGGGAATTCCCAATGTTCTGCATCCTGCTCTACAATATAATCATAGCGGTATCTTACCCTGCTGTTCGCAAAATTCCATATATAATCCAAATTCTCTTCTGTATTGTTCCTAAAATACTTTACAGGAAGGAATTCCCTGACTTCATCAGGCGTTATAAAAAATGTTTTCGCAAATTTATAGGGCTGGTATGGATTGATTTTTGCATTAAAGCCAATAATATAGTTGGTGCTGTCGCTGAACATAGTGCTGTTGATATTCAAAGCCCAGCAGGAATAGTATTTCATGAATTTGTAATCTTTAAAGCAACTGCTCAGAGTTCCCTGCAGGCAGAGTTCGTTTTCATGGGCATTTTTGAATTCATTGTATTTTTCCTCCTTAAAATTGAATGTCTTGTCTGCAAATCCAATAAAATTATTGTTCAGCATCACTTTCCCTTTTAGGGAGCAGTTGGTTGTCTTGTCAGTGAAAGCAAAAGTCACTTTATTTTGTTCTGTTTGCTCTTCCGGCTTTTTTGCCCGCTCTTCTGAAATAGTCTGGCTTAAATTCCCCTTCATATGCAGTATGTCATAGGCGCATAAATTTTCCATCTCCCATAAAACATACTCTGTTGAGTTCAAAGCGTAAAATCTAATGCCTGTTGAACTGCATATTTCTGCTGTCTTTTCAACAGATGCAGTTCCTCCACTGACAGGAACAGAGATTGTTTTGTTGTCCTTTAGGAAAAGCATTATATTTCCTTCAACATCGTCTTTTTCAAAGACTATTTCCACCATTTTGGGAGCTGGAGGCATTGGAGTTTCTTTTATTGTATTGTCTGTGATGGGAGGGAATTGATTTTTGGTTAAATCCGCTATATCTGTGCATCCGGATATTACCAGAACCATTAGAACAATAAATATTTTTGCAATTGATTTTTTAAGAAAAATATTACAGAAAAAATCTTTAATGTTGCATCTAAACTTCCTTGCGAAATCGTACACTTTATATGCAACAATAAAAATGCCTTTTAATTTCATAAAATCATAGTGTTCAGATGATTTAATAAATCTTATTAGTCTATTAAGGTATATGTTAACCCTAATATTCCTCGGAACGTCATCAGCAGTTCCGACAAAAGACAGAAATCTCCCCGGCATATTTGTCAGGTACAAAGAGGACAGAATGCTCTTTGACTGCGGGGAAGGGACGCAAAGGCAGTTGATGGCAAAGAAACTAAAGTTTGTAAAAATATCGAAAATATTCATAACCCACTGGCATGCTGATCATTTTGCAGGGCTTATGGGGCTCATACAAACTATGGAATTGGAAGGAAGAAGAGACCCGCTGTATATTTACGGACCAATCCACACAAAAAAATTCGTTGAAAGATTCATAAATGTCGGCTATTTTGCAAGAAGATTTGAAGTTTTTGTAAAGGAGATGAAGAATGACGATTCAGTGGAGTTTGGAGAATACACAATCAGTGCATTTGAAGTAAAGCACAGGATTCCTGCGCTGGGCTTTGTATTTAAAGAAAATGCCCGGGTGAATATAGACCTGAAAAAGCTCGGCAAATACAGCATAAAGCAGGGTCCTTTGGTAGGGAAACTGAAAAAATACGGTTTTGTTGAAAAGAACGGAAAGGCGATAAAGCTTGAAGATGTGAGCAAAATAACAAAGGGGCGGAAACTTGTTTATACCGGAGATACAAGATATTTCAAGGCGCTGGAGAAATACGCAAAAGATGCGGATGTGTTTGTATGCGACTGCACTTTTGACAACGAATATGCTAAAAAAGCTCATATTTACGGTCATTGCTGTGCAGGAAAAGCGGCAGAGATAGCAAAAGAGGCAAATGTGGGGAAATTGTATTTAACTCATATAAGTCGCAGGTATCAGGAAAAAGGGACGTCGCCAAATATACTTCAGGAGCAGGCGAGGCAAATATTTAAAAAGTCTTATCTTGCTAAAGATTTACTTGAAGTTGATATTAAGTAGCAGGGGTAGCCAAGTGGTCAACGGCGCTGGGCTTAGGACTCAGTCCTTAGTGGTTCAAGGGTTCGACTCCCTTCTCCTGCATTAAAAGTGAGCGAGCAAAGGAATTTTGAATAATTGCACTATTAATTTGCCTTTTTAGTTCTCTGACAGACCAGTTTTCATTAACCGTTTGTTTTTCATAGAACAGACCCCCACATTTCACAAACCTTTTTATTACTCCAATTTCAAATAAATCATCTAATTATGAAACAAAAACTCCAAAGCGCATTATCTTATACAATAATATTCCTGATTATCGCAATAGCTCTTCATTTCAATATTCAAAGCGAATTAAACCCATCTAACAATCCAACACACCCAAAAGAAAACAGCACAGTTCCCTCCTTAATTGAAGAAAACGGAAACCTCACCATCTATTTTTGCCCAAAAGATGACTGCGAAAAGCATTTGACTAACTTGATAAAATCCGCAAATAAATCTATATACTGCGCACTCTACGACATCAAACTGAACTCGTTTGTCGATGCAATCAAGGACCTAAAAGAAAAAGATATTGAAATAGGCATAATAACAGACGACAAGACGGTTCAAAGCAAGAATTCAAAATACAATGAACTTGAGCAGATGCTGGGCGAAAACATGAAGACAGACAAAAAAAGGAGTACAGGAAAATACAATAATCTGATGCACAACAAATTCTGCATAATAGACAACAAGACAGTTTTTGCAGGTTCACTTAACCCAACAGACAGGGGCATGCAAAAAAATAACAATAACATGCTCATAATCACATCCAAATACATTGCCCAAAATTACATGGATGAGTTCATGGAAATGAACAATGATGAATTCGGGGACAGGAACAGTCAAACCGCAAAATATCCTCTCATTGAACTCAAAAATACGCAATATGACAACATGAAGATACGCAATTGCTTCTGCCCCGAGGACAACTGCAAAAAGCATGTGATTGGCAGTATAGATAGAGCAAACACCAGCATTTATTTCTGTCTGTTCAGCTTCACTGAAAATAATACAAAGAATGCGCTTATCAAGGCAGCAGAAAGAGGCGTTGAAGTAAAAGGCATTTTTGAAAAAACACAGGCGGGCTCAAAATATTCTGCATTCAGCGAACTAAAAAACCGAAACAACAGCAATATGGACATCCGTAAGGATGCAAACCCTGCCTTTCTCCATCATAAGTTTTTTGTGATAGATGAATACATAACAATCACTGGCTCAATGAATCCTACCCAGAGCGGATATTTTTATAATGATGAAAACATAATGATAATTGAAAACCCAACAATTGCAAAAATCTATATTGAAGAGTATGACAGTAGAAGAGAGGATTAAAGAGCTGGAGGAAAAACTGGCAAAAACCCCAAAGAACAAGGGGACTGAGACAGACCTTGCAAAGATAAAGACACAGATTTCCCTGCTAAAAAGCCAAAGTGAACTTAGGAAGACAAAGAAAAGCGGAATATCTGCTTATGGCTATTCTTTAAGGAAAAAGGGAGATGCAACATGCGTTTTGATAGGAACTCCTTCTGTCGGAAAATCCACGCTTTTGAACAAGCTGACGAATGCGCACTCAGCGACTGCGGATTATGAATTTACAACGCTTTTTGCAATACAGGGCATGCTTACTTATGAAGGGGCAAAAATCCAGATTATTGATCTTCCCGGGATTCTTGAAGGCGCGGCATCCGGAACAGGAAGAGGAAAGGAAGTGCTTGCCGCAGCAAGAAATGCAGACCTTATGCTTATCGTATCCGACATCAAAAGACCGCAGTTAAAGGACATAATTTCAGGCGAACTGAAAAAGGCAGGAATTTTCCTGAACATGACCGCGCCGAAAATATCACTAAAAAAGACAATTAAAAACGGTATTGTGGTAAAGTCAACCGTAAAGCAAAGATTGACAAGAAATACAATAGCCGAGATTTTAAGGATGCACAAGCTGGTGAATGCAGAGATAATCCTATTCGACACAGTGGATGTGGATGACATAAACAATGCGATTATCGGGAACAAAGTATATGCTGGCGCAATATACGTATACAACAAGATAGATACTATTTCAAAAGAAGAAGTTTCAGAGATAAAAAAGGCAAGTCTTCAAAAAGCGCAGGACAAAAAGAATTATGCATTCATAAGCGCCAAAACCAATAAAAATCTGGATGAATTAAAAGCATTGATTTTTTCAAAGCTGAATCTAATGGCGATTTACACGAAAAAAACCAACAAAGCGCCGGACATGGAAGCTCCCCTGATATTGAAAAAAGGAGCAACAATACGGGATGCCTGCTTCAAGATACACAAGGATTTTGTTGATAAAACAGCTTTTGCAAAGGTGTGGGGCTCCTCCAGGTATGATGGACAGAAACTGAGCATGAAATACAAGCTTCATCATAAGGATATTATTGAATTGTGTTTTTAGTTTTTACCATTACAAATCACACAAAAACAAGTATTTGAATAATTTGTAATGGTATACTGTTATGAGAATACAGGGAAAGAAAGTCTTATTACAACGCCCTCCAGAAGGACAAGAATAAGTTTTTCAATTACTTTGCAAAAAGATGCCTGAAAATGCACAATAAATACACAAAATATTAATGCCATTTTCGTCATATGAACTTCCATACACCTTCACTTCCTGTGGAACTTCCAGACCCCCTTTATTTCCTATGGAAAAACGATCGATATGAATATAATGAACTTAAAATGAAATTAAAAATTGACATGCATGCACATTCATTTTCTATTTTTTTTAAAATGGCACTAATTCCATGATGAACGGTCCGACAAAATTGAACAAAATGACAAAGAGTGTAATTACAGACACATAATATGAAAGTCGGGCAGCCTTTTTTGCAGTTGTCATTTTTTTCATAAGCTCCTCGAACATAAACCCTCCGTCAAGAGGCAGGACGAATTTAATTGGCAGTATGTTCACGAGCGCAATTGCAAATGAAATAAGCCATATCCAAAACAGGTGCATGTACATTGAATTTATGACCCATAACAAAAAGCCTCCTGCTATCCCTGCCTTTGCAAGAGTCAGGGCTATGCCAGGCTTTGCAGACATGTGAGTTGAAAACCTTTCCCTTTTTATTCCCATAAAAGGAATAGACTCATTTTGCGGGTTAGATGTAAGTTTAAGCATGTAATTTTCATCATTCACAGTAATGCTTATTGTCTGGTTAGGGACGCAGTTTGCAAGTGTGTTGTAAAAGCTGATATCTCCATAGATTGAATTGTTGTCTATCTGGGTGATTGTTCCTTTTTCAGGCAGTATTGCCGAGGGCATATCAGGGACAAGGCCGCGATAGTCAAATCCACTCGGCGCATATACAAGTGAAACCAATATCAGGACGAGAATAGTGCAGATAATATTTGAAAATGAGCCTGCTGAATACACGCGAGATTTCACAAGGGACGGAGCTTTTTTGAGCTTCTTCTCATCCATCTCTGCAAATCCAAGAGGCAGGAATGCCAGAAATCCATAGCCCATGGATTTTACCTTTATATCGTGGGCAATGGATACAAATGAATGTGAAAATTCATGAATTATAACAATTACAAATATTGCGCTCAAAAAATACTCAAGAGGGATATAGAATATAGGTGCGCCGGCAATGTCGAATGGAAGCGCCAGCTGAACAGCAGGCGTTGTCAATTTTTTTGTAATAATTGCTTTTGCCGATTCAAGCAGCATCATAAATACAACGCCTGATGCGCCGACAAGCGTAAGAACAGCAGAAGCAATAGGCTTTTCAAATATTCCGATTAAGAATACAAATGAAATTATTGCAAGAAACACAAGCAGGAGATCAGTCCATCTCTTGTATTTTTTTTCAGCAAAGATATACCAAAGCCCGGTTATTCCGAATGTAAAGACAATGCCCATGTCACCGAATGTTTTAAAGAATTTTTTATGTCTTGAGCCGTATTTTTCGAGGAAAGGCAGTCCTTTCTTTATCTTTCTTATGTACATCAAAGGGGCTTCTTTTGTGAAGTTTTTTCTGTCACATAGGTAAATCAGCCCCATTAGTATGCCCAGAAAAATCAATGTTTCAAAATTATTCATATATATCACTTTATTTCTTTTCTATATACTGTCTGCACAGGAAAAGGAATCCCTATGCCTGCTTTTTTGAATTCCCTGTTTATCTGCGTGTTCAGTTTGTCCTTGGCTTCGAATTGTTTGTACGGGCTTTCAACCCATGTAATCAATACAAAGTCCAGGCTCCAGTCGCCATGATTCGTGAAGAACACGCTCGCTTTTGGCTCATCTAATATGATATCAACATTTTTTGCGCACTTTAGCAGTGTTTTTTTTACTAGCTCGATATTGGTCCCGTATTCTACGCCTATAGGGATTTTTACCTTGATGTTTGCCTTCGGCTCATCGTAATTGATTATTTTTGAATTTGCAATAACGCTGTTTGGAATAATTATCATTGTTTCATCAAATGTTTTTATGCGCGTGCTTCTCAGACCGATTTCAACAACATCCCCAATGTCTCCGTCTTCAAGCTTTATCCGGTTTCCTACCTTGAACGGCTTGTCTGCATACACCGAAAGACCGCCGAAAACATTGCCCAAAGTATCCTTTGCTGCAAAGGCAATAGCGAATCCTGCGATTCCGGCAGAAGCCAAAAGAGGCGCTATGTCAATGTCCCATATCATGAAAAACACGCCCATGAACAAAAAGATGATAATTAAATTCAGTATGTTCTTTGCCAGAGGAAGCAGTTCGTCGTCAAGCTTCGTTTTTGTTTTGGAAACTATTTTTGGCACAATGTCACTCATCAGTATTTTTGACAGGCGGAATGATGCAAGCATCCAGATAAGAAGCGCCATTGTTTTAAGAATGTCTGCGCTGAATGCAATTTTTCCGCCGCTTGCCCCAAGCACCCGGATTGAAAAGAAAAATCCTGCCAAAACAAAGGATATATACAGCGGTTTTTTCAAAACATGGATTATTTTGTCATCTATATTTGTTTTTGTCCTTCCCGCAAGGTGAAGCAGTATTTTTTCAAGTAAAAAATTAACTACAAGACCAATCATGCAAAAAAGAAAAAAAACCACAAATCCATCAAAAACGGGATTTTTCCCGAAGAGATTTATAAATTCATTAAGCATGACGTTAATATAAATTAAATTTTATATACTTATTTGACAGGATAGCAATATAGCAGATTTACTAATAATAATTGACATGCAGGAAGGATTCAGGTGCGCTCTGTTGGAGCAAATAATTCCCAATGTTAAACAGTTGATTGAAAAATTCAATGGAAAGATCATATTTTCCTGCTTTGAAAATCAAAAACGCAGCATGTTTGAGACTTCATTGAAATGGAAGTCATTTCAAAGCAAAAAGGAAAAGCTTCTCCTGGATGAATTTAAGAAATATGGATTTCCTCTCTATTGGCACAATTCTTATACTGTTCTCAACAAGGAGCTTTTGGATTATATCAATGAAAATAAATTCAGCAATATTTATTTAAGCGGAATATACACAGATGTTTGCATAGTAAATACAGCCATGGATGGCTTTGATTCCAGCCTGAAGATGAAAGTGGTTGCTGACTGCTGCACCTCTTTGCATTCAGAAAAGCACTATGAAATGGCGATGGACAGCATCAGGCATATTATCGGGAAAAACAACGTTAAATTACATTTTTAGATTTCATAGAGTGAAGATTAGTTGATGCAATTAAACCAAATCAGTAGATTTACCAGTCTATATTGTCCAGTTCCCGTTCAATATCGTCCAATTCCTCATCACCCATATCAGTTTGCATTTGGTCAATATTTACTGTATCTATATTTAGGTCATCTTCTGTTGTTGTTTTGTCGCCAATATCTGTTTTTACAGGATGAGTTGCATTACCATATTCATTGCCAGATACTGCTTTGTCTGTATTTTTATTGGTGCATCCCGCTGATGCAAATATAATAGACAATACTATTGTTAAAGCAATTATTCTTATTAATTTTTTATTCATTTTTATCACCATTAGTTTAGCTGTTTCCCTTTTCGTCTGTGCCACCAGATGCTTCTGTTTCAACAACTTCATATTGTTCATTGCCTAAAAGTTCAGGATCTGTTGCTGTTACGACTGTTTTGACAATGTTGCCCTTGAGTTTTCTTATGTCTTTTGCAATCTCAATTATAATCCTATGCGCTTTTTTCAGGTTGTTATTTACTGCTCTGGCAAGACCATCTGCTTTCTTTAACTTTGATTTTATTTCTTCTTTTTGCTCTTCAGTTAGGTTTGCATTGTTGAGCAGGATATCATGCGCTTCCCTTATCAGGGTTTCTGCCTGTTTTGTTTTTTCCTTGGCATCTACTATATTCTGGCTGTAGAGAGATATCTTTTTTTCTATTGCTATTGTATTAATTCCGCCATCCTGCATATTTGCAACAGTCTGGTCCATTCGCTCTTCCAGATGCTCTGCTCTTTTTACAAGCCCCCATACTTTTGCATGAACCAGTCTTGCTCTCCATACATTTTCCCAGTGCTTTCTTTTAGCCCAGACAGTTCTTACTTTCTTTGCGGCATCCTTTAATTCTTCCTTTGTCTGGGCGTTCTTTGCCTCTGTTTTTGCATCAGTTAATTCAGCAATTGCCGCATTAATGTTTGCAATGATTTCATCTGCCCTTGTCTGGTTTATATTTTCTTCACTTTCAATCCTGTGCTTGATTTTGCTCAAGTGATTAATCAGCATTTCTGCGCTTTTGGCGACAGCGTCATTTGCATGCTCCTGCGCTTGTTCTCTTAGCTTCTCGCACTCGGGACTGTCAGAGCTGTTGCATTCTTTTAGTTTTTTCTTTACTGCGAGGAATTTTGCGTATCTGTTTCTGTAGTCATCCTTTATTTTTACATAATTCTGCTTTGCTATCATGTAGTCCTTTTCAGCTTTCAGGAGCTTTTGCTTTGCTATTATTCTTTTTTTGTTTACAAGCACTTTTTTCGTCTTTACAAGCCGGTAGTTTTTCATTTTTTCCTGCATTTCCGCATTGTTTAATTGCAGCATTTGTTCCTGCTGAGCTCTTGAAAGATGAGAAAACACATTTGCCTTTTCTTCAGTTAATGCCTTTATTTTCTCTTCTGCACCAGGGTTATTTTTAATGGCGCTGTCTATTCTTCTTAATCTCCAGTCCGGGATTTTTTCAGCAACGCCTGCGCCAATAGCCTCACGACTCCTCAGAAGCTGAGTATTGGTTGTTCTTTTCACAATCTGTGCTGAAGCTATAAACAATTTGTCGCAGATAGCAACAGGGGTTTTTACATTTTTTCCTTTCAGGAATTGAACGCAGTTGATTTCTTTTTTCAGCAATTTCATGCATGTTGCTGCCGGCTGCCTGTCAAGGTTGTTTTTTTTTATGTAAGTTATGCATTTTGCCAGTCTTGCGTCTGTCCCTAAACCTGTGTTTTGGGCAGTAGTTTGAATGCCATCATTAATAGCAGTAGGCTGAATGCCTTCTCTAACAATTGGTCTTTTGCCGATTATTCCTGTATTGGAAATTCCTGTTTCGTCTGTTTGCGCAACTGCAAATGGCAAAGCAAGTGCGATTATCATTGTCACAATTACTATATAATTCATTATCTTCATTTTATCACTTTTTTTATTAATAATTGCAAATTGATATTTATAAATATATGTGGTCTATGTTTTACGCAGCAGGAAAAAGGGCTCATAGTCAATCCTGTTTTTTTTGCATATTTTCTGGATCAAGACATCGTCAGTAACTACGCACACCTTTTTGTTTTTTTTGGTAAAAAACAGGGCAAGGGCAATTATGTCAATGTCCGTCCGGCTTAATTTTCCCTTCTTTGAGGCAAACTTTTTCTCCAGTTTTTTCGCAGTTTCCACAAATTCTTCTTTTGGCTGGACAAAATCAATTCCTTTCTGTTTTTCAACACAGGTAAGGCGTATTTGAGCATCAGGGGATTTTACTTCTTCAATCACAGAATAAGGGCATACATAGATTTTTTGCATTTCAAATAAAAATCCTTCTTTTACAAAGACACAGGTATCAAGAATGTGAAGGATATCATCCATATTAAACAATTGGGTTTTTTGCGCCGCACGCTTCGCATTTTATGAATGAGATTCTCCCGATTTTAATGATCGTAGTGTCTGGCTTTTTGCATGTAGGACAAAGCACAAACATTACGACGTATTTTTCCAGTTTTTTGTTTGCCAAAGAATTTGGGAATTTTCCGATAAATGTAATTATCATTCCGCTTCGCACGCCTTGGCTTGCAAGTTCAGCTGCCATGAATTTTATAAGGTGGTTTGCATCTCTCCTTATTGTTTTTGCAATATCATCAATATTTTTTATTACGGTTTTATTTCCTTCTATGAATGAAGATAATTTTGGCATGACAAACCTGTCTTTATTGAGCCTGTCTTTTGGGAGTTTGTCTTGCGCTCTCTTCAGAAATTTTTCGTATTCATCCATAGTATAAATAAAGCAGTATTAGCCCTGAGAGGATTCGAACCTCTGTCCACGGGTTCAAAGCCCGCAATGATTGGCCACTACACCACAGGGCTATCTTCCACAAGTATTCTCGTTCCTGTGGGCAGCTTCATCCCTGCTCGCTTTAGTGCAGTTTTTGCATTATCAACATTGATTTTGTCGACATAAAGTTTAATCACTGGTTTTTTTGCAGTTACCCGTGCCGCTGTTGATTTTGGCTTTCCGAATGGATGAGCCATTCCCTGGTAAAAACGATCTGCCTGGGCAATAGCTGCCTGTGCATGCTCTCTTAGTATATGATGCGGGTAAACCACCACTTTTAGGAAAAAGAAATTTGACTTTTTCTTTATATATGAATTTGAAGCGACTCTCGCAGCTTCCAGCGCATTGTGCCTTACATGCGCATCGTTTTTCAGATACAGAGACAAGCACATATCATATTTTTTCTTGGTGCCCATTTCAAATAACTTTAATTTCATCCCAGGAACGCCTTTTATGTAGTTCTTTTTATGGACTTTAATGGCTCTTCTGGTATATGGTCGTTTATTGTCCATGTTTCTGTATATTCTTGCAGGTCTCAATCCCATTTTAATCACATTGCTATATTATATATATCCTTCATTATTGCTAATAGTATCTTTTTTAAACTTTATACACGAGTGTGCTGTTTTTTGGCAGTAAGTATATTTTCTTGCACTCAGTGCGGAATTAGCTTTTCTTTTTTCTTGCGGCGAATTCCTTTGTTCACTCACTTTTAAAGCCTTGAGAGGGATTTGAACCCCCGACCGCGTGATTTCCTGGTGTGTTTTCACGCATACGAGTTTCGCGCATACAAGTCACGCGCTCTACCAACTGAGCTATCAAGGCAGTATGTATAAAAGAGAATAAAAAAGTTTTTATAACTTCGTATCTTCAGCGCTCATTTCAAAGTCTTCAAGACTAAACTTAAATTCTGCGTCTCCCTTTATTGTTTTGTTTTCTTTCAGCAATTCCTTGGCGAGAATGTAGAAGAATAGTGCAATTGATTTTCTTCCCTTGTTATTTAGCGGAATTACAAAATCAACCAATCTCGGAAAATTATAGGTATCGCAGAGGCATACAACAGGGATATTTATCTTATAGGCTTCTTCTATTGCCTGCTTGTCTCCGTAAGGGTCGCACGCAATAAGGATTTTCGGTTCAAAATATTCTCTGTATGCCGGGTTCGAAAGCATTCCAGGCATGAATCGTCCGTAAACTGTTTTTGCACCTGTTGCTTTTCCGAGCGTTGCAACGGCTTTGTG
This sequence comes from Candidatus Nanohalarchaeota archaeon, assembly GCA_003660905.1. GTDB lineage: Archaea > EX4484-52 > EX4484-52 > EX4484-52 > EX4484-52 > EX4484-52. Next base: position 13,385 of record QMVB01000002.1, read on the forward strand.
CCCGTTTTTTTTTCTGCTTACTGCCAGAATTTCATTAGGCTTATACCGGGACAGCCATTTTATAATCATTTGAATTCTTTCCTCTATTTTTTTCAAATCAAATATGCAAAGTCCGTCTGCTCTTATTTTGTAGATGAAAGGCATCATTATTTTTAGTTTCCTGCTCATTCCAATATATATTCCGGAAGCCAGGTATATGTCCTGGTTTACAAACAAGGTCTTTGTTTTTTCGTTCATCTGACCTTCTCCTTCCTTTATAGCTGTTTCTTTTGGTGTTTTTTCAGGCAAGGTTTTTGGTGTTTTTTTCTCTACAATTTCTTTTTTTGAAGAAATGGATTTTGTTTTGTCTTCAGCATCGCTTTTTGTTGTCTTTGCATCTTCTTTGTCGCTCATAACCATATCTTTTGAATACTTTTAAAAATATATTGTATTCTCGAACACAATTGTTTCATCATAAAAAGTATTAAATAAACAATACTTACTTTATTTACAATGAAACAGGTACTTATTGTAAGGACAGACATCAAGATGGGGAAAGGCAAAATTGCTGCTCAATGCGCTCATGCAAGCATAAGTGCATATGAAAAAACTCCATTTGCAAAAAAAAACCTGTGGAAGATAAGCGGGCAGAAAAAGATTGTCCTAAAGGCAGACAGCGAAAAAGAGCTTAGAGATATCGAAAAGACAGCCCAAATGAAAAATATAAAGACGGCATTGATAAGGGATGCAGGCCACACGCAGGTTGAACCAAATACAGTTACGGCACTGGGGATAGGCCCTGATGAAGATGGAAAAATTGATGAGATTGTCAGGAAATTGAAACTGCTGTAATGCTATTAATTGGTGCGACACGCAAGATGATTGTGGATTTATTTATTTAGGATCCGTATTAGCTTCCCTTCCCATGCATTGCTTTTTTATGTACTCAAACACAAACCGCTGCTCATATTTTTTGATTATATTTTGTATCTTCTCAAATTCATCCAAATTTTCATGATTTACCAGCAAATAGTCTGCATAAAACAATGTTTCCTTTAAAATGCATTTGCCCTCCTCAGTCAATACAAGTCCGATAATCAGCTTTTTGTTTGCTGCTTTCGCCTTTATTGTGAATTTTTTGAAAAGATTCGCAATTTTGATTACATTCTGCCCGCTGAGATTTTCATTTGCCAGCTCATCGAGAACTGCCTTTGTATTTATGAATATATATTGCGGCGTGATCTCATTTGTAAAATCAAACAGGATGAGTTCCTTTAATCCATTGAACTGGGCATAATGGTTGATTTGCAAATTTTCCCCGAGCATCTGGTTTATCTTTGTTGCATCATTATCCTTGTACACAAACAACTCTTTTATTCTCAAATCCCTGATTGCATCATGACCATTTTCGTTGTCGCCCTGCGTATTTGAATAATAATCCTTGTAATTAAAAGAATAATTGTGCTGCGAATTTCCATCTGCTGCGATTTTTTCAATTAAGAACATGTTTTCATACCTATCTGCTCTTTCATTCAGGCATTCGACGGCATTGCTGTCCAGATTGAATGGAATTTTTATTAATACTTTGGAGAAGAAATTTTCCTGCGTTTCATGATCAGAAGCAATGCTCTTCATATTGAAGAAATTTTCCTCTATTGAGTTTTCCTGCTCTATTGTAATTTTGCTGTTTTCAATCAGGAGTTTTTTGCCGTCAATCTCATCTGCCTCGATTTTATTGGAAAGGCAACCCATGCGACCTATGAATCTTTTTTTCATCTCCCTTGCAAGCTCTCCTGCATAGGACAGCAATCCTTCATTCTGCAAAATAATTGCCTGGGCTTTCGGATACAAAAACAGCATGTCTGTTCCAAATTTTTTGCATGCCAGTATGTTTCCTTCTGTGAAATTCCGGCTGCAATTTGCCATAGCATCAATCTGCCGGTTTATCGTCTCATCATCTGAAAAAGTAAGCTTCCGTATATTTGAAATATGCACTTTTTCCTTTGATATTATCCAGTCGACAATTATATCATGGCTCTGGACAGCAGAACATACCTTTGTTGAAATGAGTATTATTGATTTCTCATCCGGGCTCAAACTGTTCTCGACATCTGAAAAGCTGTCTACTGGGATATGCTTTATGTTCAGGGAATCATCCTGTATTTTTGTCTCCAGTATAATCTTCTCTTCCTCCATATCCGGGTTTTTGAGGGAAAAAGATCCTCTGGAGCTAACCAAAAGATGCTGCTGGACAAGCACAGAAAAATTGATTTCCTTTGCAATTATTGAATGCGTCTGGTAGTAAAAAAGAGCATAAGGGCTAAAATAACTCACCATAACCTGCTTTATCGCATCCAGCAATTGGCTTTTCCATATCTTGTCCTTTGAAGAAAATATAGAAAAAGAATACTTGCTGTTCTCTTCATTGTTCTTGTAAAACACTGTCGGGCGGACAATCACTGATTTATCTCTTCCTGTGCTGATTAAATCCTTTATCTGATCGGAAACACCATCTATCTGCCTGTCTATAAATATATCCTCGTAGTATTTGAAAAGTTCATCCTGCGATGTTCCTTTTATATTCACATTTTCGAATATACCTGTTATTTTTTTGGAAATTTCCTTCATTGTTTCTATATCGTCTTTTTTGATGGTTTCCAGCAGGCTTAAATTGGAGACAAACTCATCTATCTGCGCCTTTGTAAAATTAAACAGCGACAGAACATCAGTCATTACAAATCCGTCTGCAACTTCAAATCCTTTGGCCTTCAAAAGAGCCAATTTCTTTGCTTTAGTTCCGGCAGAGGATGCACTTACAAGAGAATAATCATTTAATGAAATAATGGCCATAGAATAAGTTTGTGCGAAACTTAAAATAGCTTTTGTTTATTTAAAAATTGCTTATATTATATTTGCATGTCGGAACATAAGCTAGATAAGCCATTATATTCTATTTTAATTGTAGTTCCGGTTTATAATGAAGCAGACATTCTTGAGAAAAATACAAAAAAAATAAAAAAAGCAGTTGAAAAAATCACAAAAAACTATGAGCTTATTCTTGCCGAAGACGGCAGCACAGACGGAACTTGTGAACTGGCAAAAAAATTATCTGAAAAATATATGAATGTGCATCATATTCATTTTGAAGAAAGGCAGGGGAAGGGCAGGCACTGGCAAATGCATTTGAAAAATCAAAAAGAGATATTTTGGTTTTCATGGACATAGACCTTGCAACAAACATGAATTATCTTTCTGATTTAATTGATGCGACAAAAAAAGGCGCTGATATCGCAATTGGCTCACGAAGAAACAAAGCATCTAAAAGATCATTAAAAAGAAATATAGCGAGCCATTCCTATAATATGCTGGTAAGATTATTGTTCAGCATTAAAATATATGATACGCAATGTGGATTCAAGGCATTTGAAAGAAAAAAATTATTTGGTATTTTACCTTATATTGAAGACAAAAGCTGGTTCTGAGACATAGAATTGCTGATAAAAGCGCATAGGAGTAAATATAAAATCGTTGAAACCCCGATAAAATGGAAAGAGACGAATCTGAGGAAAAGCAAGGTAAATGCATTTAAAGACAGAACCAGGATGGGTTGAAATTGATTAAATTAAGAGTGAAAATCAATAACTGAATAATAGGAAAATCTGAAAAACATGGCAATTAAAAATCCAACATTCCTGTGATTTTAAAAACACCATTCACATTGTCTTCTCTACTTCCTTTAAACTCATAAAACCGGAAAATGTGTTCTTGTTTATCACCAATGTCGGCGTTGTGTTTATAGCATATATCTGCTTTATCGTATTTATTGCAGCATTGTCCATGTTTATGTCAAAAGAATAGATGAATGTGTTATTGTTCTTTTTTTTCAGGTGGTTCAATACAAATTCCTGACTTTCGCATTTTGGGCAGTCTCCTTTGTTGGAATAAAAATAGAGAATTGTCGTATAATTCAGACCGCATTTTTCATTTACCTGGTTCAAATATATCCAATGCCTTAATTCGAGCAGGGAATAGTATTTTTTCATTCTCCAAACCTGCGGATTATCCCACCCCAGTTGGTTTTCAAGATAACCCAGCTTTGCAGATAAATCATACAGGGATTGAGTAAGTTGCTCCTGCCCTGTGGCATTGCATCCTAATTCCTGCAAAAGTCTGTCTTCTATCTCTGAAGCCATCAAATTAACCTTCAAATCCTGTTCATAGTCTGAAAATTTGTTTAGTTTATATGAAATCATATAATTCCCGACAATCACTCCTATCAAAAATACGCAAAGAGTGAGTGAAAAGGCAATCAGAAATTTGGAAAACGAAATGTCTCTTTTTATTTTAGTCGGCATCATATTACGATATAATAAAATAGAAGATTTATATATTTAGAGATTATCCCTCATCATCTGCGTTAAATCTTCGGGCAGTGTGGTAATTATAGGTGTTTGCTGCAGCACTTCCATGAAACCGCAATCCGCAGTATATTCTTCTGTTAATTTTGGTCTTGCCACTATTCTTATTATTATATTAAAAAATCCAAATTCCTTGTTCTTTTCTTCATCAGAGCACATCGGAGCGGAAATTATGGACATGTTGAGCGATTTAACGCCTATTTTTTTATATGCCGACAATATTTTTACCAAGCCTTGCGTAAAAGATAAGATATCAGTATCTTCTATTTCACAAAAAGAAGACTTATTTAGCATAACTCCAAGGATTTCCTTGTCTGCCGAAGGGGCAAATTTTGCCTTAAACCATATATTATTATCTTGATATATTTCTCTTTGCTTATCCTGCAGCACCAGTTCCCTGAAATAATTCACATCGTTTTTTTCATGGAATTTTTTTGCCGCCTCCAGAATCTTTTTTGTGTAATTTGGCGGTGTTTCATCTGCAATAATCTGGATATGAGGATGCACTAAAGATGCTCCCGCAGGCATCAGGTAATTAAAATTAATGGATGGATATAAATAATTTGCTGCATATTTTGCCTGAGCTTTTAAAAACATGATGGCTGTATAAATGGCGTTTTCCCATTCATTTTCTGTTATTTTATCATATGAAACAAAATGTTTTTTGGTAAGAATCCCCATTGCATGAATCTGGGCAAAAGGATAAAGATTCGGAAGCATTACGAAATCATTGTAATGAACATGTTCTTTATTGGACATTACACGCTCGAAACGAGGCGTTTTTTCCATTATATTTTCACGGCAGAAAGGGCAGTCCTCATTAGATTCTATTTCTTCTTCAACTTCTTCTGAATCAAAGCTGTGGGGTCTTTTTGTCCGCTCTATATTGAGTCTACATATATCTTTGGTAAGCGGGTCTTCCCGATACTCTATCCTGTGTTTTTCTATGCGAAATTTTGGAGGAGATTTTAATTTTATGTATTTAAAATAAACGTTAAAATTAATCATATTTACTTATAAGGTTTTATTTTTAAAAAGCTACTGATAATTATATTATATGCACTGGAGTGAAAAACTAAAGAAAAAAGACAAAAAATACCTGAAATTGTTGCTAAATAACGTCCTGCATTACAAAAACATAGCCAAAAAAGAAGATGAAGCAATGATGCAGATATGGGTTTGCCTTATTCGACTTTACGAACACCAGATTTTTCTGGAAAGAAAAATTAAATTGCTTGCCGGGAAAAAGGGAAAAAGAACAGCAGAAGAAAGCAAACCGGCAATTTTAAAGGATTTAATGAAATATTAACAGAATACTGAATATTATATTACTTATTTTGTGTTTTTGACGATGTATAACGAAAGTTTTACATAATTATTTTGTTATATATCTGTAGGGATAACAAAAAAGTTAAAATTACAAAAGGCGTTCCTGCGAGAGGGGAAGACTTTTTTAATCGCGAAGATGTTTTAAGAGATATTTGGAAAGTTCTGGACCAATCCAGTATTCTGCTTGTCGGACCAAGAAGATTTGGAAAGATATCTGTTATGCGTCGCCTTGAGAACAATCCTAAAAGTGAGTTCACACCTATTATCATTCTTGATGAGGTTCTAAAAATCAATTCAAAAAATAAACCCGTACGATGCATAAAAGATATTATAATCAAATGTTGCGATAAATACAAAAAGACAATGCCGGATGAAGAAATGCATAAATTATTCTTAGAATATTTTCTAATCTTACTCAAGATAGATGTCGAACATTGCGAAGACAGGTTTAATCCATTTAAATACAGATTTGGTAAAAAATTCACCGGAACTTTTAGCGTCCTTGACAAAACAATAGCTTATTTTAAATATAAAAAGGATAAAGACAAAGACGAAGAACTAGTACTGGAAAAATTATTCCCCGAAGAACGCGAAATTGTAAATCAACTTATCGAAAGAGTAGAAAAATAAAGTGTTTTATAATTAACGCACAATTATACAATTATGGAAAATGCAAAAATCATAGGATATGGCGCTTATATTCCTAAATACAGGATTAAAACAGAGCAAATAGCTGCTGTATGGGGTGCTGACCCAAATTCAATTAAAAACGGGCTTAAAATAAATGAAAAAGCTGTTGCCGGCGTAGATGAAGATAGTGCAACAATCGGCGTAGAAGCAACAAAAAACGCATTGAAAAGAGCTCAGATAGACGTATCTCAAATCGGAGCAATATATATAGGCTCAGAATCTCATCCTTATGCTGTAAATCCCTCTTCTACAATGATAGGAGATGCAATTGGTGCAGGTCCAAATTATACTGCTGCTGACACACAGTTTGCATGCAAGGCAGGGACTGCTGCAATGCAGATGGTGCTGGGTCTTGTTGAGTCAAAGAAAATAAAGTACGGCGTTGCGATAGGTGCTGACACTGCGCAGGGAATGCCGGGAGATGCTCTTGAATATTCGGCAGCATCCGGGGGAGCAGGTTTTGTAATGGGTCTGGCAGATGAAAAAGATGCATGCGCTGAGATTTTAGAGACGGTTTCCTATTCTACAGATACTCCTGATTTTTGGAGAAGACCAAAAGAGGACTATCCGCAACACGCAGGTAGATTTACAGGAGAACCAGCTTATTTTAAGCATATGATGGGCGCAACAAATCTTCTGCTAAAAAAAACAAATACAACAATTGATGATTACGATTATTTTGTATTTCATATGCCTAACGGCAAGTTTCCTCTTTTAATGGCAAAAAAATACAAAATTCCTATAGAAAAATTAAAGCCATCATTAGTTGTTGAAAAAATAGGCAATACTTATTCTGGCTCATCAATATTGGGACTGTGCGCTGTTTTGGACATTGCAAAGTCAAATGACAGGATTCTAATCACCTCTTACGGCTCCGGAGCCGGGTCAGATAGTTTTTCAATAAAAGTGTGCAAAGGCATAGAAAGCAAAAGAGGAAATGCCCTTCTTGTGGAAGATTATATAAAGAATAAGCAATATATAAACTATGCTATTTATGCCAAAATAAGAGGCAAGATATAATATATCGTATTTATGCGCATATTTTCTAAGGCACAATTAGTTATAATAGAAAAATCAAATAGTGTTTGAAAATGTAAATATATATAAATATTATTTCTTATATATCTTATGATAGATATTTTAGATGAAAAAATGCAAAAAAAGATAAAGATAGCAACTTTGACCTTGTGTTTTTTTTTCATAGGAGGAGGGATTTTGATTTATTTTTTAGACATCAACAGGAAGGCATCTGCTTTCTTTTTTATGATAGGTGTATTGTTTGCTATAATTCCTTCAGCTATTCTGGATTATTTCAAGTTCAGGGAACAGCAGGAACTGGAAGAGGAATTTCCTGTTTTTATAAAGAATTTTGCGGAAATCAAGAAATCAGGGATGTCTTTTCCGCAGGCATTTGAGCAGATTTCCCATACAGACATAGGTCCGCTCACCCCATACGTCCAGAAAACTGCATCGCAAATATCATGGGGCATTCCCTTTTCAAGGGCAATAAAAAACCTGAGCAATTCTGTGAAGAGCAAAATAATAAAGCAGTCATTTATTATAATTTCAGAGGCATTTCAGATGGGCGGCAATATTGTAGAGGTAATGAGAGACCTTTCAAAGAACATATATTCAATAAAGGAAATCAATGAAAGAAGAGGGGCATCTATTTCGCAGCAGATAATAATAATGTATTTCATTTTCTTCATATTTCTGGCAACCCTTATTGGAATTTATAAACTCCTGATTCCAATGCTGTCAATAGATATTAATATGAGTGGAGGCGTTGGCGGTATGGTTTCCGGAGGCAGCATAGACATAGGCAAAAAGGAAATGCCTGATTTTTGTGATGTTCCTCCAATTGCGCCGTTGTTATGCACTTTTGGTTCGGTTTTGGGGTTCGATAAAGATATACGAATCAAGGAATACGAGCCGCCTGACATATTTGGCACTAGAGAAGATAAAGGTATTGAGACGGAGCCCAGCCAGGAAGGCACAAAAAAATCATATCTTTACTTCAAGTCTTTGTTTTTTTTAATGTGCCTTGTTCAGGCAACATGCACAGGAGTTATAGCAGGAGTCCTGAAGAGGGGCAAAGCCATTGCAGGAGTTAGTCATATGGCAGTTATGTATGTTTCAACAATAGTTGTATTTATATTATTTGTATGATAAAAAAAGGTGAATAAAATGGATAACGTATTAAAAAAAGCATTGATGCTTGGCATCGGTGTTGGTGCCACAACCAAGAAGAAATTAGATAAGCTAATTAAAGAGCTTGTGAAAAAAGGAGAGCTGAGCGCAAATGAAGGGAAAAAGATAACTGATGATTTTGTGAAAAAATCAAAGCAGCATACAGATGACATCAGGGGAATCATAAATTTTGAGATGAAAAGGGCAATGAAAAAAATGCCTTTTGCAACAAAAGCAGAGCTAAAACGCCTTGAGAAAAAAATAGACAGATTAAGCAAGGCTGGAAAAGCAACCCCTGCAAAGAGAAAGACAGGCAGGAAAAAGTGATTTATTCAATGGTCTTGATAGAGGCAGGCTTCTTTTTCGCCTCCTCTTCTGCTTCTTTTTCTTTTAAGTCATAGTGCGCGCGAATAAATGTTTCTGCAACAATCAGTACAATCGGACCTATCAGCACTCCTTTTGTGCCAAAGCAGATTGCTCCTCCAAGCACGCCGAACAATGTTGTTAGTGGATGGACGCCCCCTGCTTTTGCCCCCAGGATCGGTCTTATATAATATTCAAATGCAATGAATCCAATTAAGGAATATGCTATTATTCCAATGGCTCCGTTTATGTTTGTTGCGGCGAAATAATAGGCGATTCCAATTATCGTGATAAACAGCCATGGTCCGATATTAGGTACTAATGTTATGAGTCCAATGATTATAGAGAACAAAAGGGCAAAAGGCAGCCCTGCGGCAAGAAATACAATGTAGCTTACAAGACCTATAATGGCGGCAAGGACGAGATAGTTGACTATAAAGAAATTAAAACTGTTTTTTATGCCCGTTACAGTATTTTTTATAATGCACTTTTTATCTGCGGATGTTATCTCTATGTATCTGTTTAATTTCTTGCTGAATGTGTCAAAATCGTAGAGTATATAGTATGTGGAAAAAATATACAACAGGAACTGAAACAGGAACCACGGCAGGTTTATTGCCAGTTTAGTTACTCCAGCAATTACAATCTGGCTTGAGAATCCAATCAAATCCTGCGTTCCGCTTTGCACAAATGCGCTAAGATTATATTTTGCAATGATATCCGGCATATATGCATTTATATAGACAAACCAGTTTGAGACCCATTGCTGTATTGCCGGAAAGAGAGGGATGAGTTTTTGAAATTCCATGTATGTCAATATTGAAAAAAAATAAAGGGGGATGAAAACCCAGCTGATGAGCAGAAACAAGGCAACGCTTTTGTATTTCACATATTTTCTCACCAATTTCAAAAAAGGATACATGGCATATGCTGTAAGAAATGACAAAATAATGACAACAAGAAAAGGGCTTAAAATATAGGCTCCCAGTCCAAGGACAGCGTAGAAAAATAATGTTCTTGCGCTGACCATGTTATTTCTTGTTTTTGCTTTTATATCCTTCAAATGATTTTAGGATTTCAAGAGGGATTGCAAATATTACTGTGTTGCTATTGTCGCCTGAAAGGTCATTTAATGTCTGGAGAGTTCTCAAATGCAATGCTCCCGGCGCTTTTGAAAGCGTATTCGCGGCTTTGGATATATTATATGATGCAATAATTTCCCCTTCAGCCTTTATTATGACTGCTCTTTTTTCCCGCTCGGCTTCTGCCTGCTTTGCCATCACTCTTTTTAAGTCCTCAGGAAGTTCAACATCCTTTAGTTCAACGCTTTTAACATCAATTCCCCATGGGTCTGATGCCTTGTCGACAATTATCTTTATTTTGTCGGAAATTTCATTTCTCTTTGACAAGAGTTCGTCAAGGGTTATTTCTCCAATAATATTTCTCATTGAAGTCTGGGCAAGCTGGCTCACTGCGTAGAAATAATCCTCTATTTCTATTACAGATTTTGCGGCATCATTGATTTTAAAATAAATTACTGCATTTACCTTTACAGAGATATTGTCCTTTGTCATTGTTTCCTGCCTTGGGACATCCACTGTTTTTATTCTTGTATCTACTCGCTCCATAGATTGGATTGCCGGGATTACGAACCTCAATCCAGGCTCCATTATGCCGCTATATTTTCCAAGAGTAAATTTAACTCCTTTTTCGTACTGGTTTATTACTCTTAAGCCTGCTGCTATTATAACAACGGCTGCAATTAATATTGGCTCTACCATGAACATATTTTATGTTAAAGTATATAAATATTGGCATTTGGCAATTCAGTCTTCTTCTAACAAACCATATATTAATATAAATATACTTTTGAATTACATTATATGTTTTCGAAAAAAAACATATATTCCACTCTGCAGCATTACTTTTACGGAGTTATGCTTTACGGAGCAGGATTATATTTTTGCCTAAACAACAGCTATTATGCTTCTTTCATGAAAAGTTCAACAAAGGATATTCTCATTAATCTATATATTGCTTACCTGGTTGTTGCGCCGTTTATGTTTTTTTTGGATAGGAAAAAAGACATCAACAATCACAAGCCATACTTGATATTTAGTTCAATAAAGAGAAATATTATTGCTTTTGCAAAGTATATTGGCAGTTTTGGGAAAGACTCTCAAATCATGCCTTTTTTTAGCCACAGGGAAAAGACAGCGATATTGTTTATGCTCGTAAAGTTGTTTTACCTGCCGCTGATGCTTAATTTTTTGATTGGGAATTATCATTCCTTTTTTTCAAATATTGGAGATTTAGTGAAGATAAATAGCATTGAGACAATGACTTATGCAGGATATACTTTTGCATTGTCTTTTATATTTTTCGTGGATGTGGCTTTTTTCTCGTTCGGGTATATGTTTGAGGCGAAATATCTTAAAAACAAGGTGCGCTCAGTGGAGCCGACGCTGATTGGGTGGGTGGTTGCGCTGGCGTGCTATCCGCCATTTAATACTATTGTTACAAAGTATATCGGATGGTCTGCAAGTGATTATGTTATGTTTTCTACCATCAATATTACGTTTATTGCGAGGAGCAGTATTGTATTGTTGCTCTTTGTGTATCTGTGGGCAACAATATCTTTGGGGACGAAATGCTCTAATCTTACTAATAGAGGGATTGTTACTACAGGAGCTTATCGATGGATAAGGCATCCTGCTTATATTTCAAAGAATCTTGCTTGGTGGATTACTGTATTGCCTGTGATGAGCGTTTCTGCGTTTATTGCGATGTTTGGCTGGTCATTTATATATTATTTGCGGGCGGTAACAGAAGAGAGGCATTTGATGTTGGATTCAGATTACCAAGAATATTGCAAAAAGACAAGATATATGTTTATACCTTATGTTTGGTAAATTATTCGTCGACATGCACTTCCTGGAAATATTCATCAGATTTTTTCAAGACAATCTTTTCGCCTTTAGTTATCAACAATGCTTTCGGGTTGTTGTCAGTTAGCAGGTAAGCTGAGCCGCGGTTCAGGACGCATTCAAAAACAGCATTTTCATTTAGGTAAAATGATTTTCTTTCCCTGTTGAATGGATTGTTTAATGCAATGCCAAACCCTTTTTCAAATTTTTCTCCCCCAACCGAAGTAAAATAGGCAGTAGAACCAAAAGGAGTTGAAAATATGCACCCGTCGCCTATTATGTTTTTTTCTTCAAGCACAATTTTTTTGTTTTCCATTGCTTTGAGAGAGAATCTCAATGCCTTGATTGTTATGATGTTGTGAATCTGGACTTCGTTCAATGCATTGATTTTGCGGTTTTTGAATATGCATTGAATTTTGCTGTATTTTTTTACAGCGTATTTTTTTTGCGATAATTTGCTGAAGAGCTCATCAATCCAGTCTATGTCATAGATGCATTTGGCCCCTATATGATTTTTGTTCCTAATCGTGAGTTTTGGGATTGATGGGAATTTTTGTTCTGCATAGAGGATTGTGCCGTCCCCTTTTATGCAGATGCATACTTCCGGGTTTTTTGCTGTGATTTGAAGGTTGTATTTTTTTGCGAGGTTTTCTATTTCTTTTTTGTCTTCTTTTTTTAGACCAAAGATTTTGATTTTCATAGATTGATATAAAGGACAAATTAATAAACATAATCCACAGGAAAATTATCCACAGAAGACACGGAACTCACAGGAAGTTATTTAATCCACAGATTAAACAGATTTCTACGAGATTATCCACACAGGAAAACACAGAACCCACAGGAAAGTGGTTTATTCATTTCTTCCATGTTACTGTGGCTCCCTGTGCGTTCTTGTGGACGATATAGGTTTCTATTTTCGGCAGGGAGCAGAACTCTGTGTGAAAATTATAAGCCCCTGCATTTAGAAATACTATTTTATCGCCTATTTTTAGGTTTTTTAAATGGACAGAATAGCGGAATATGTCCATTGAGCAGGGGGTGCATCCTTTGATTAAGTATTCTTTTCCTTTTTCTTGCTCTCCTTCTACCAGGAGTTTTAAGGGGGCTATTAGGGTGTCCATCGAGGAGTTGTAGACAGAGGCGTTGATGATTATGTTTTTGCCGGATATGCTTATTATTTGGGTTTCTAAATTAATGCACGGGGCGGCAAGGAATCTTCCCGGCTCAATGATTAGTTTTATGTTTTTTTTGTTCAGGTGCTGTTTTAGTTCTTTGATTTTGCTGAAGATGTAGTTGAGCGTGTCGTCATTGCTGTTCTTGTATTTTACCGGGAGTCCGCCGCCGATGTTTATTATGTCTATGCAGTTGAATACTTCTTTGGTCAGTTTTTCTTCGAGTTCTTCTTTTATTGACCATTCATTGATGTTCTGGGTTTTCCTGTGGAAATGGACGCCGAGCTTTTCTATGTTTTTGTTTTTTGCTAATACTGGGATTTTGGAGTTTATTTCGTCCTGCTTCATTCCGAATACGAAATATCTGCCTGTGAAGATTGTGTTTTCTTTTAGGTTCATTCTCAGCAGGAGGGAGATTTTGCGGTTATTTTTGTTGATGTAGGTTGTCAGGGCGTCTAAGTCTACTGTGTTGTCTACTACGAAATGAGTGATGCCTTTGTTGGTTAGGTCTTGTATGTCATTTTCTGTCCATCCCTGCGCGAGGAACCAGATTCTTTTTTTGTCTTTTATTTTATTTGTGTCTTCTTTTGAGTGGATGCTGAAAAAGCAGGTTGTGGATTCTTCCAGTAGGGTTCCGACAATGTTGTTTGTTTTGAAGCTGTAGGATGTTTCGTCTGCCAATGGTTCTATGGTTTTGTATTGGGATAGGAGTTTGGATTTTGATAGTTTGAATTTCGGATTCATAATTTGCTCTTCTTGTTGTAATTATGGAGGGAAGTAATAAAAATATATTCTGTTCTTGGACAGGATACTTTTTTTTAACAATTCTTTATAATCTCTTATTAATTCTAATTTACCTATATTTAAAGAAAAGGAAGCCATTCGTTTTTAGCATATTTTATCCACTTCATAGAAAATTACACTCTCTTTGATTTTATACAAAAATATAATTTTTTAAATTCTGGAAATATTTTTGGATTATCAATCTCTTCTTTTGTATAATGTTTCGGTTTCAAAAAAATTTCTTCATACCACATTACAACAGCATCATCAAAAAATCCAGCTATTTTCTTATCTTTTATATATTTTTCATTAACAAGAAATGCAAATTGTTCTATCGAATTAAAAAATAAACTATCCCATTCTTTTTTAGTTTCAGCATCAGTACTCTTGTACTCCTTGTAAAGAAGTAATTCGGTTTCTTTAATACTTTTGAATACATCATTCATTAATTGTAATTGTCTTGTTTTAGTATTTTCCTTAACAGCCCACCAATTTAAGAATAAGCCAATTCCTGCAATAAATGTAGATGCTGTTGCTACGTGCAATGGGTCCATACTCATTTCGTATCCTCTATTTTTTTAGATATTCTATTTCCCTGATTTGTTTGTTGAGATAGAGGCTCATTAGCTGTTTTTGTTACTTGTTGTGGATTATAACCCATGTCGTCTATCATGACATCCATTCCCGTATCATCATTGGCTGTTTTTGTTACTTGTTGTGGATTATAACCTCCCGTAAATGATGGTTCATTTCGTACTGTAGTTGTCATCTGCGAATTATATCCTTTTCTAATATCTACAGATTGATTTGCAGAATACCCTTTTGTTTCAACATCCTTCGGAATAATTTTTTTCTCTTCCATGATAATCACATTGATTCCTCAATTATTATAAATAAAGCAATATTTTTAAAAACCCTATTTTATGAATACTATGGAAAAAAAAGATAAGTTTATTTTAGATTCATTAAATATGCATGGTTCCTTTTTCCACAGAAAATGTATTGCAGAAATTGCTAAAATCAACACTTTTGGAGTCGTCGAAAAAGAGTTTCCGGTTCAAGTGAATGATGAAAAAACCAAGATTGATATAATAGCTGCACGAGATGCACAGGTTCTAAACTATTATGTTATTGAATGTAAAAAAGTACATGAAGATTTCAAATGTTGGGTTTTTTTCCCAGATGGAAAATTAGATGAAAGAGACGTATCTGATATTAATATAATAGGAAAAAGTCCCATTATTATTGATTCTATTTTTCATACACCATTAAACACAAAGAAATTAGGCAGATATGTGTTTAATCATGAACTAGATACAAAACTAAAATTTTGTTACGATGGATATGAAATAAAACTAGATTATGCTAAAGAGAACAAATTAAATAAAGCAAATCTAACAAAAACTAGAAAAAATAATATTGAAAATGCATGTAATCAAGTTCTTCTAGGAACAAGAGGTTATTCTAAATTTAAGGTAAAGAAACTACCTCCTTATATAAAGCGAAATTTTTTCTTTTTTCCTTTGATAATAACAACTGCAAAACTATTTACTATTGAAACCACATCAGAAAATATTGATTTAATTAAAGGAGAGACGATAAAAGATTCTGAAGTAGCTGTTATTTCTGTACCTTGGTTAATTTATAATTATAAACCAAATTTTTTACTTACCTATAGGGATGTTCCTTTTCATGATGAAGTGTTATCTTGTATAAACGAAGCTATTGAGTTTACTATGAGCGTGTTTATCATCAATTCAGAACATTTGGAAGAATTTTTTAAGGAAATACAATTTATGCCGTATTAATACAAGTGTGACCTACTGCAAATTCTCATGACACAAATCCAAAAAAACTTTTTCCCCTTCTTTTTTCATAGTACTATATGCCAACAAAAACAGGAATACAAACCCTTCTTGTGCCTTTCCGTGCAAACTACATAGGTTTCCCAATTATAATGATTTTGAGAAACACAAACATATAAGAATCTTTTCAACAGTTAAATCAATGGATTCTGACAACACATTAGTAGTTTTCGAAGACAAGAAAATTAGGAGAATATGGCATAATGATGAGTGGTGGTTTTCAGTTGTTGATGTCATTATGCGTATGATAGATGGTGTAGATGCAAAAGATTATTGGTACAGATTAAAAAAAAGAGAATCCGAATCTGCTGGA
>QMVB01000003.1 GCA_003660905.1 Candidatus Nanohalarchaeota archaeon
CGTAAATTATAAGGAGACAGATGAAAACGTTGCTTATTTTGGTTTTTTGACAATTTTTTAAATTTTAAAAAATCAAAAATAAAAGCTATTGCTCTTGAAAAAAATAATCTTTTTTGAAGAAAATACCTTCCGATGTGCGCTAATACTTTTTTCATAATTTCTCAAGACCTCTTATTATTTTAAATCATCATCTTTAAAAAAATATTTTCTGGGTTTGAAAATAGCATGAAAATCTAAAAAGATAAAATTTTACTTCCAAAACACTTTTTTGCCTATTTTTCTTATAGAGCCAGGTAAATATAAATTTGAGCAAACTTCATATATGTCTTTTTTCAATAAAATAATTTTGTTCCTTAATCGGTCTTTTAATGAATTTTGCTTCGTTTTCTCTGCATAACACAAAGAATGAACAAATCCAATATTTTTAAAATACCTTGAACTCATGATTTCCCTCATTAATTTTTTTGGTCCCTTCCAATGAACAGTATCATGAAATGCAATAATTCCGCCATCTATTAATTTTGGAAACCATAAATCATAATCTAATTTTACCATTTCATACTCATGAGCACCATCTATAAATATAAATTCCACCGGTTTTTTAAAAGTTTTAGCTGCTGCTTCTGATGTTTTAACAATAGGAAGTATAATATCATCAATTTTTGCATTTTTTATATTTTGCTTAAACTCATCAAAAGTCCAGACACTGCTGTGTTTTTTTTTATGCTCTGGAGATCCTGTATGCGGGTCAATTGCATATATTTTTACTTTCTTTCCTGCCTTTGAGCCTTTCCCCAACCATATTGTTGATTTTCCTTTCCAGCTTCCTATTTCAACAATGACTCCTTTTCCTTTGCAGTTTTTTGCACACTCAAATAAAAATTTTCCTTCATCTATTGCAAGAAAGCCATCTATTTTTTTTGTTATTCTCTCTGCTATTTCTTTTTCATTCATGACCATATTATGTATTATAAACTAACCATTTTAAATTATTTGCTCTTTTTTACTCCTGCTAAATCAAAGAGTTTTTCCAGCTTTTTTATGTCAACTTCAATATTGTCAAACCCTTCATGCGCTGCAAAATATTTTGGTGGCTTTATGCCTTTTTCAATCATATAATAGTAGTTCAGTTCCACTATATTGCTCAGGGACCAGTAGCACACATTTACTGCATCCGGGGAAAACAACTCTATAACTTTCGTGTTCTTTCTGCAGAAGACAAGATTAGACAATCCTGCTCCATGCGGGGTAATCACGGCATCAATGCTTTTGAACAAACCAACCTGCTGAAGAAAGTCAATGTCCTCTAATTTTACGGTTACAAAACCGTATTTTCCAATGAACTCTAAAAACTCTTCTTCATTCTCGATTTTGCGTCCGCGCGCACCTGCCCGCGAAATATATATTCTTTTTGGAAATTTCTTTTTTGACGCTTTTGGCAAAAATGCGTCTCTCAAATATTG
The DNA here is from genome assembly GCA_003660905.1 of Candidatus Nanohalarchaeota archaeon. Classification (GTDB taxonomy): domain Archaea; phylum EX4484-52; class EX4484-52; order EX4484-52; family EX4484-52; genus EX4484-52. The sequence continues at coordinate 1,464 of QMVB01000003.1, forward strand.
GCACGCCCATTTTGGCGGATTTCCTGAATTTCCTGCAGGAGACGGAACAATCAATTTTGAGGCGAATATGAAAGGATATTTGCATGAATTTATTATTTGCTCTTCTGGATATTCTAGCGCGGAAAGGCTTTGCTTCTGGAATCTGGTTTTGTTTTCAATATATATTTTCTCTGTCTTGATTTTTGCTTTGTTCAAAAGATGGATTCTTGGCAGAATCTCAAACAGCCAATGAAAATAGCACGACTGTTCTGAACCGGTCAGCGTCGCTACAGGACACATGTATTTTTGGATTTTTGGCAAAAATGCAGGAGATCGAAATATTGTATGCTCTCCGATATTATGTCCGATTTGCCTTGAAATTTCTTTAATCAATTTTTCGGATTTAGATATATTGGCGCCATCATTGGAAGAATATCCATTATCCATCATCAAAACGAATGCTTCCGGGGAACTTCTTTTGTATTCGCACAGGAATTTTGGATGTATCTTTTTTTCTATTGTCTTTGGCTTTGCTCTTTTGATTGTTTCTTTTGGATACACCTGAATGCAATCAAAATTTTTGCAGGAGTCAACGCCTTTTGGAACTCCGAACAATTCAAAACTGCGCGGAAAAAATCTAAGAGGAAACATAATCCCTCCAATAATTTTGTAAATGTGCTTTGCATAGGGCTTCAGATATTGTCTCAAATACATTTTTGTTTTTTTCATCGTAAATAAAGTATGTCTTGCGTCAGGAACTTTAGTTACGGCATCGCAACTAAACTGTAAAATTTCGCAAGGCGTTTAGTTTCGGCACAATCTACAACGCCGGTTGGAGGCGCAGAAAATCTCTGATATTCTCGCGAAATCCGAAGGATTTTTTCTGTAAAAAATTTTGCTCCAAATCAATGAAGCAAAATTATTTTCCTGACATTATAATTTTCTAAAATGCTCTGTTGTTTTTTCCAACCCCTCGTTGATGCCAATTTCCGGTTCCCATTTCAGAATTTTTTTTGCTTTCATTATATAAGGGCACCTTCGCACAGGATCATCTTTTGGCAGAGCAGAGTATATTATTTTTGATTGGGAGTGGGTTATTTTTATAACCCGTTCTGCTAATTCAAGCATTGTCATTTCCTCAGGATTCCCGATATTTACCGGCTCTGTATAATCAGAATTCATTAATTTAATCAATCCATCAACTGTATCTGCAATATAGCAGAAACTTCTGGTCTGTTTTCCATCCCCGTATATTGTTATGGGTATGTTTTTTAATGCCTGATTTATGAAATTTGAAACAACCCTGCCATCATCGGGGCTCATTTTAGGACCATATGTGTTGAATATTCTTGCAATTCTTGTTTCAACTCCGTATTCCCTGTTGAAATCCATCATAAGAGTCTCTCCAAGGCGTTTAGACTCATCATAGCATGACCGGATTCCTATTGAATTAACATTTCCCCAGTATTCTTCTTTTTGCGGGTGTTCTTTAGGATCCCCATAGATTTCTGATGTAGATGTAAACAAAATCCTTGATTTATGCTTTTGCGCTTCATTCAGCAAATTATAAGTTCCAACAGAATTGCTCAATGCTGTTTCAACCGGGTTCTTTTGATAAAAAACCGGCGATGCGAGCGAAGCCAGATGATATATCTGGTCAAATCCAGATAATGTTATCTTATCTATAATATTATGATTAATAATATTTATATCCTGCCCTTTTATGTTCTCCATTCTTCCAGAACTAAAATTGTCTATTACTGTCACCTTATTGCCATCTTCAATTAATCTTTTGACCAGATGGCATCCTATAAATCCTGCCCCTCCTGCTACAAGTATTTTCATCTTTCCATCGCCTCGCTCAACTCTATAAAACTCCTCATATGAACATCTTTATCGCCCATATCATATCTTTTTCCTTTAATTTTAAAAGCATATATATTTTGCCTCTTCAGCAATAATCTCAAAGCATCTGTTAATTGCACTTCGCCGCCATGGCCTGTTTTTGTTTTTTTTTAGGCATTCAAAAATTTCAGGAGTTAAAATATACCTGCCAACTATCCTAAATCAGATGGAGCTTCTTTTTGATTTGGCTTCTCCACCAAATCCTTTACTTTCAAAGCATCATCATTTTTTTCAATATCAACAATGCCGTATCTCTCAATTAAATCCAAAGGCACTCTTTCAACACAAATTACAGGAGAATTTGTTTTGTCAAAAATATCCATAAGCTGCAAAATTGCAGGTTTTTCAGACAAAACAATATCCTCTCCCCGCAAGACTGCGAATGGTTCATTTCCTATATATTTTTCTGCTGTCAGAATTGCATTTCCAAGCATTCTTTGCTTTTCCTGCCTGATGTAATGGATATGTATTTTTTTTTTGCTATTTGAACGCTTCCAGCAATTCTGCTTTGCCATTTTCTCTCAAATACAATTCAAGTTCCGGATAACTGTCAAAATAATCTTCTATTGCTCTTTTTCCTCTTGAAGTGACAATCAAAATATCCTTAATTACTGATTTGATTGTCTCTTCAACTACAAAATGAATTATGAGTTTTAGCTGTTTTGTTTTTGGATCCAATACAGGAAGCATTTCTTTTGGCATAAATTTTGTGATTGGAAGCATTCTTGTTCCAAACCCGGCTGATGGAATAACTGCTTTTTTAATTGTATTGCTCATATCTGCCAGCAAACCCCCTCGTATGTTCTTGCCTGTTTTTTTGCTTTATCAATCCTCCTTCCGTCAATGACCATCTTTCCGCTATAATCAAGTTTTTTAAATTCATCCCATTCTGTCAATATAAGAACTGCATCAGAATTCAAGACATCTTCTGCATTCGTATAAGCAATACCCGGAAATATTTTTTTGAAATTATCCATTGCTTTAGGGTCATATGCCTTTAGTTTTGCATTTTGCATAATCAATTCTTTTATAATTTTTATTGATGGCGCTTCTCTTATGTCGCCTGTATCCGGCTTAAAGGAAAGCCCGAGAACGCCTATTGTTTTATTCTTTAAATCAGGCATATGTTTTTTTAGAATTTCTATTAGTTTAAGGGGTTGTTTTTCATTGACTTCCAATGCGGTTTTTTGATTTTTGGTCGATAACCTACTTCTTCTGCCTTATGCACTAACGCGCGCACATCTTTTGGGAAGCATGAACCGCCAAAGCCAATGCCGGAATTTAAGAATTCGCGACCTATTCGCTTGTCATGATCAATTGCATCTGCAACAATATATGAATCAATATCTAATTTTTTGCATATGTTGCCCATCTCATTTGCAAAAGATATTTTTATTGCCAAAAATGCATTTGAAGCGTATTTAATCATTTCTGCGGTTTTAAGAGAAACTTGCAATACCGGGCATTTAAAATCTTTGTACAATTCTAAAAGCAAATCTCCTGATTCTTTGTCAAATTCACCAATAACAATTCTGTCCGGATTAATAAAATCCTCTATTGCTTTTCCTTCTTTTAAAAATTCCGGATTCATGCAAACGCCAAAATCCTTGCCGGCTCTTTTGCCGGAATATTCTTCTATTATAGGAATAATTATTTTTTCTGTTGTCTCCGGGACTATTGTTGATTTTGCCACAACTAAATGATAGCCATCAGTAGATTTTAATGATTTGCCAATCTCTGCAGAAGCAGACTTAATGTATTTTAAATCAATTGAGCCATCAGCATTTGATGGTGTTCCGACACAAATAAAACTAATATCCGAATTTTTTATTGCAAAATCAATATCCATTGTTGCATCCATTCTTTTTTTTTCAATATTTTTTTTCAATAAATCATCTAAACCTTGTTCATAAATTGGAGAAATGCCTTTTTTTATTTTATCAATTTTATCTTTTATTACATCAACAAAAATAATATTATGTCCTGAATTGGCAAAACAACTCCCTGTAATTAGACCGACATAGCCTGTGCCAATAATTGAGAGTTTCTTTTTATTTCATTAATTCATACCACTTGATTGTCTCTTTCAATCCTTCTTTCAGCCCTATTTTTGCCTTCCATCCAAGATTGTTTATTTTACTCACATCAAGCAGTTTTTGCGGCGTCCCGTCTGGTTTTGTCGCATCAAAAACAATATCCCCTTCGAATCCGGCAATATCTTTAATTAACTCTGCTAAATTTTTTATGCTTATATCTTCTCCAACACCAATATTTACAATCTCTGGATCATTGTAGTTGTTCATCAAAAAAAGGCACGCATCAGCAAGATCATCGACAAATAAAAATTCTCTTTTTGGATTTCCTGTACCCCACACAACAACAGAGTCCTTGTTTTCTTTTTTTGCATCGCAAAATTTCCTGATTAATGCAGGAAGCGCATGCGAATTTTTCAAATCAAAATTGTCGCCGGGACCATATAGATTAGTAGGCATTACTGAAATGAAATTAGCCCCATGCTGTTTATTATATGATTGGCACATCTTTATCCCTGCAATTTTTGCGATTGCATAAGAATCATTTGTGGGCTCGAGCTTTCCGCTCAGGAGATATTCTTCTTTTATCGGCTGCGGGCACAATTTAGGGTATATGCAGGAACTCCCTAAAAACAGCAATTTTTTCACATTGCTTTTGTATGCATTGTGAATTACATTTGCCTCAACCATTAAATTATCATAAATAAAATCTGCCGAATATGTGTCATTTGCATATATCCCTCCTACCTTTGCAGCAGCCAAAAAAACATATTCCGGCTTTTCTGTTTCAAAAAATTTTTCCACTTCTTCCTGCCTTATCAGATCAACTTCATCATGCGTTTTCAAAAGCAGATTATTATATCCTTCTGATTTTAGTCTTCTTACTATCGCAGAGCCGACAAGCCCTCTGTGCCCTGCAACATAAATTTTAGCATTTTTATTCATATTTATTCTATAATTTTCCAATATCCTCCTTTATTAGCTCCTACTCGTTTCAATAGACCTTTCTTTTTTAAACTAACAATATTATATTCTACTGTTTTTTTTGTTAGTTCTCCTTCGATTCTTATTTGCTCTTTAGAAATCCTTGAATTTTTACTAATTAGATTAAGAATAATTTGTTGATTTTTAGATAGTTTTTCTACCCCCTTTTCTACCCCCTTTTCTACTCCCTTTTCTACCCCCTTTTCTATGTCCTTATTCAAGCTAAATGCCTTAACAGTAAAATTATTTTCATCAACTAAAAATTCAAACTCTTTATTGCCGTTTTTTCTAAAAAGTTTAACTGCTCTTTTTAATCCGGAAGAATATTCTTCAATAATGCTGCACTCCCTGAAAATTTTAGCAATCAACTTATTTCTAAGATACGAGCTTCTTTTTCCTAGAATAAAATCATCTACTGTGTAGCCAGAAGGCAGACCGCCATAATTTGAAAATACAATTTCATCCTCAAATATTTTGATTGTTGCTGTTTGCCTGTAATCTCTGTGAACAACCAAATTTATAATTAATTCTCTTAATGCTTCAAGAGGATATTCCCATTTCTGGATATTTCTTGGCTGATCAACAATAAATGTCATTTTATTGATGTGTTTCTTTACAAATTCCAATATTTCATCTGCCTGCCTGATGAGATAGTTGCTGGTAATAAATTCGTCTTTTATGATTAAATTGGACTGGAAAACGCCAATCTGCACAGTTCTTTTATATGAAAATCTATCGCAAAACAACAATAATGCCGCCAATGTTGGCTTGTTGTTTGAAATAAGATTATATTTTGTTAAAAACTCATTTGCATTGGAACTTATTTTTATCTCTTTTCTTTTATTTATTATGTCAATTGCGTATTTAATTTCATCTAAATTCAAATCACCAATGGAATAATCTTCCGGAGCATAAGCATCAAAACTTGTGTTAAGGGTTTTGTTTACCTCATCAGCAATTTCAGTCGCATTCATTAAATGATTGCTGTTTTGCTTTCTAATATAATATCGTCCTTTAAAAGAAATTGGCTTTAGAGGGTGCTCTAAAACATTTGCAATTACAATATTTTCATTTTCTGCATTTTCTAAACAAAGTTTTGGTATTAAATCATGAAATGTTTTAGTTTTAATCTCATTTATCCAATGCTGAATTGTTTCTTTATTGATATTACAGCCTAAAATTTTTCCATCATCGTCAATGCCAATCAAGACATTTCCTCCATTTGCATTGGAAAAAGCAACTAATGATTTTATCACTTCATCGCTAAATTTTGGTTTAAATTCTATATTCTGGCTTTCAATTTGGTTTAGAATTTTCATTAATTCATTTTTATTCATTCTCAATATCACTTTTGACCATGAGTTTTACAAGTTCCTCGAACTTGACTTTCGGCGCCCATCCTAAAACTTTTTTTGCCTTAGTATAATCCCCAAGCAAAATGTCTGTTTCTGTCGGTCTGAAATATTTAGGGCTGACTTCAACAAGCAGTTTCCTGCTCTTTGAGTCAAATCCTTTTTCATCAACCCCTTCTCCTTTCCAGACGATATTCATCCCTGCTTCCTTGAATGCATAATAGCAGAATTCCCTAACAGTGTGGCATTCTCCTGTTGCAATTACATAATCATCCGGCTTTTCCTGCCGGAGCATAAGCCACATAGATTCTACATAGTTCGGAGCATATCCCCAGTCTCTTTTTGCATCTAAATTGCCAAGAACAATCTTGTCCTGTTTTCCTTTTAAAATATTCCCGATTGCCATGGTTATTTTTTTTGTAACAAAAGTCTTTCCGCGCCGGGGGCTTTCATGGTTGAACAAAATGCCATTGCAGGCAAAAATATTGTATGCTTCCCTGTAATTTTTGACAATCCAGTATGCAAACAATTTTGCAACAGCATAGGGGCTTCTTGGATAAAAAGGAGTATTTTCATTTTGCGGTATCTCCTGCGCTTTTCCATAAAGTTCGCTGGTTGATGCCTGATAGAATCTTGTCTTGATTCCTGTCTCCCTGATTGCATCCAGCAGCCTAAGGGTACCAAGCCCGTCAACATCAGCGCTGTATTCCGGGACATCAAAAGAAACCTTTACATGGCTCTGCGCACCAAGGTTGTAGATTTCGTCTGGTTTTATTTTTTGCAGCAGGCGGTTTAAATTGCTTGAATCAGTTAAATCGCCATAATGCAAAAAGAATTTTTTGTTATAGAGCGATTTATCTGCCATTATGTGATCTATCCTCTCTGTATTGAAAACGCTCGCGCGCCTTATGATTCCATGGACAGTGTATCCTTTTTTCAGCAGAAATTCAGACAAATATGAGCCATCCTGCCCGCTTATCCCTGTAATAAATGCTGTTTTCATATTTATTTGCTATATCGTAATTTTTTAAATGTTTATATATCGCACAGGCGCCTGATGATCCTTTCCAAAAAAGTCATGTTTAGACCGCTTTTTTTTTCCAGTGACTTAAGCAGTCTTAAATCATCTTTGTCTATGATTTTCATTTTTACCATTATGAGAAAATAGATCATTAAATAGCCTCCGAGGGCAGGAAGAAGAACGATAAGAGGAGTTACCGGAAAGAAAAATTTAACTGTAATGTATGTAAAGACAAAAGCAAGAAGGGTTGCAAGAAATCCTTTTGCATGGTTGAGGGAGAAAGGAAAAATTCCAAGGTATTTGTGTATGAAAAATAGGCAGAGCCCATTTATAAAGATGATGGAGACAGCTGTTGCAGCAGCAGCGCCTGTAATTCCAAAGACAGGAATCAATAGGTAATTCAAAATGACATTCAATATAGTTCCGGCAGTTGTAATTGCCAGAAGAATATTTTGCTTTTTTATTGCTGTGAGCCCTGAGGCAGATAATCCTGCTACAGTTGAAACAAAATACCCGATTGCAAGAATTGACAATGCCATTGCCCCTCTGGTATAATCTTTGCCCCACAAAAAATTAAGAATAGCATCAGGGAAAAAAACAAGCACAAAAACAATCGGAAGCGCGAAAAGGAATATCCATTTTACGGTTGTAGAAAATATTTTCTCCATTTCTGCAAATTTCTTTTTGCTGTAATTTTCAATAAACAAAGGATAAAATAATGTCGTAAAGCAGGCAGCAATGGAAAGCAATTGAGCTGTAGGAAGTGCGGCGTTGTAAATCCCTGTCTCTGCGAGTCCCCTGAAATACCCAATCATCATCGTATCTGTATATGTAAGAAAAACCGCAACAAAACCCGTAAGCATCAGCGGTATAGAGTAAGTGATTAATTCCAAGTAATGACACTTTGCTTTTTCCTTTAGTATAATTCCGTAATCTGTCTTGAAAAATAAAAAATAGGCGCTTAAACTAAAGGTACCGACAATGGCGATAAAATAACCAAGGATTGCGGCAAGCGCAGTATAGCCAACATATATAAATGCAATTGTTGCAATGATTTTCATAATTCCTTCTGCTACATTCTTTGTAATAGCATTATAGTCTGCCCTTAATTTTACATTTAGGAGGGCTAAAAAATGACTGCTAAAAACTGAAAATGGAAGGGTTGCAGCAACAATATAAACAGGCCAGATCATGGAGCTGTCATGAAAGAAATATTTCGCAATGGTTTTTGCAAAAAATACGAGAACAGAGCAGATAAACAGAGATGATGCTATGTTTATTGAAAATACAGACAATAGCACGCCTTTTGCATCTGCGTATTTTTTTCTCGCAAAGTAAAATGAAGTGTATCTTACAAGTCCGCCTCCAAATCCAAGAACAGCAAACACAGTTGCGATTCCCAAAAGCGCAAGAGCAATAGAAAGTATACCATAAGCTTCCTGCCCGATATAGCGGGCAATCAGAACACGCCACAGATAAGTAATTGGCTTCGAGATAACCATCCCGGCAAATACAAACATCGCCCCCTTGGCTATAGTTTTTGTATTTTCATCCATATTTCATTTACGAACAAAGGATTATAAATTTACTCTCATATTATGTACATTATGAAAACCAAATACATAACCAGTGAATCAGTAACAGAGGGGCATCCTGACAAAATATGCGACCAGATATCTGATGCTGTCCTGGATGAAGTTTTAAGGAATGACAAAAACGGCAGGGTTGCCTGCGAGGTATTTGCAGCAAAGGGCATGATAATTGTCGGTGGAGAAATTACAACAACAACATATGTTGACTTGGATGTTTTAGTGAGAAATAAATTGAGGGAAATAGGATATACTTCTTCTCTTTACAACATGGATTGCAATACATGCGGCATAATAGATATTATCGGAAAGCAGTCGCCGGATATTTCCCAGGGCGTTGATACAGGCGGTGCAGGGGACCAAGGAATAATGACAGGATATGCCTGCAATGAAACGCCTGAACTGATGCCCCTCCCGATAATGATGGCGCATAGTCTATCAAGGCAGCTAACAAAGATAAGAAAAGAAAATATCTTGGACTACCTTGGACCTGACGGAAAGACGCAGGTAACAGTTAAATACGAGGACGACAAACCAATGGAGATTACAAATATAGTTATCTCAACACAGCATACAGAAAAAATACTGGACAAAGAGGACAATTCAAAAATAACAGGCAAAGCAAGAAAAGAAATTATTGACGCAGTCATCGGACCGGTTATCCCAAAAAATTTGATTGGCATAGATACGAAATACCATATAAACCCCACAGGGAGATTTTTGCTTGGAGGACCCGCGGCAGATACTGGTCTTACAGGACGGAAAATAATTGTAGATACTTATGGCGGCGTGGTGGCTCACGGCGGCGGATGCTTTAGCGGAAAAGACCCTACAAAAGTAGACAGGTCGGGGGCATACATGGCAAGGTACATTGCAAAAAACATAGTTGCTTCAGGGCTGGCAGGCAAGTGCCTGGTGCAGGTTGCATATATTATTGGTGTGGCAGAGCCGGTTTCTGTCATGGTTGACACATTCGGGACTTCAGAGTATTCATCTTCTCAATTTTCAAAACTTATAAGAGACAATTTTAAATTGACCCCAAAAGGAATCATAGACATGCTTGATTTGATGCAGCCAAGATACTCTCCAACATCATGCTACGGTCATATGGGAAGAAATGAAAAAGAGTTTACCTGGGAAAAAACAGATTTAGCTCAAATGCTGTCAAAATCAATATAATGATATGGAAAAGGAAAAATATATAATTAACGAAGTCATAAGGATTTCCCCTTTGCGAGTCGGTGCGTTGATTGGAAAAGGAGGGTCATTCAAAAGGCAGATGGAAGAACAGCTGGATGCAAAGCTGGTAATTGACGGCAAGGACGGGACAGTGATGTGCTTCATGAATGATTATGATGCCTACCGAAAATTGACAGATATTGTAATGGCAATTTCAAGAGGGTTTTCAAGCGATGTTGCAAGCGTGCTTCTAAAGAACGATTTTATTTTTCACCAGATAAAGCTGGGTAAAAACAAAACGCAGAATGTGAGGCAAAAAGCAAGGATTATAGGCACAGATGGAAAAACAAAAAAAAACATGGAATTAATCACATCCACAAAAATCAGCATTTACGGTAAATCAATAAGCATAGTTGGCAGGGGCAATGATGTTATATTATGCCATCGGGCAATAAGGGATATATTGAATGGCGCAAAGCAAAATGTAGTTCTCTCTGTCCTGAAAAGAAAGAAAGAGGAAGAAATAAGCAATTAACAACAACAGAATTATGCATCTGGAGCATCCACTTCTAAAAAAAGACAAGATAGAAAAAAGGTATTATCAGGAATCTATAATCAATTCATGCAAGGATAAGAATTCCCTTGTTGTGCTGCCTACAGGGATAGGCAAGACAATAATTGCAATAGGTCTGATTGCCCAGAGACTCGAAAAATTCCCTGACAAAAAAGTTCTTGTACTTGCCCCGACAAAGCCATTGGCAGAGCAGCACAAAAAAAGCCTTGAAGATCTTCTTGAGTACGATATGAATAAAATCTGCCTTTTGACAGGACTGAAAAGCCCTGAAAAAAGGAAGGAAGATTACGAATCGCACCAGATTATAATTGCGACGCCGCAGGTAATACAAAATGACATAATAAAAAGCGTTGTTAGTCTGGATGATTATTCAATACTTATTTTTGACGAGGCGCATCGCGCGACAGGGAACTATGCTTATACATTCATCGCAAAGAGATTTCTTTCAGGAAATACAAAAGATAAGATTTTGACTGCCCTTACTGCTTCTCCGGGTTCAAATGCAGAAAAGATAAACGAGTTGTGCGCAACGCTGTTTATTGAAAATATAGAGATACGAAAAGAAAATGATCCGGACATAAAACCATATATCCAGAAAATAGAAAAAAAATGGATTTACGTTGAATTGCCTGACCAGTATAAAACCGCATCTTCCCTGCTCGGGAAAGCAAGGGAAAAATTGACGAAGCCCCTCCAAAAAGCAAAGATAATATCTGACTCAAAGCCGTCTAAGAAACAGTTGTTGATGCTCCAAAGAGAAATGATGGAAAAGATAAGGAATGACAAGAATCCGCTTTATTTTACTTATGTCTCTGCCCTGTCTTCATTGATTAAGCTGAACTACCTTGATGAAATTTTGACGACGCAGGGAGCAATCGGCGCGAAAAAATACTCTGATAAATTAAAGGTGGAGCAGACAAAGGCAGCAAAATCCCTTTTCAATAACCCTGATTTTGCAAAGGCATTGATTCATGTAGAAAAGCTTTCTGAAGCAGGAGTGCTGCACCCAAAGATGAAGGAAATATATGACATTCTAAAAGAGCAGATTAGCGAAAACAGGAAAGCGATTGTTTTTACCCAGTATGTAAATACTGTGGACCAGTTATATGATTATCTGTCTTCCGGGAATGACAGCAAAATAAAGCCGATAAGATTCATCGGACAGCGCGCTTCAAACACGCAGAAACAGCAGAGAGAGACATTGGATAAATTTCGTGATGGAAAATACAATGTGCTTGTTTCAACATCTGTCGGAGAGGAGGGACTGGACATTCCAAAAGTGGATACAGTCCTTTTTTACGAACCAATCCCGTCTGAAATAAGGACAATACAGCGAAGGGGCAGAACAGGGCGGAAGAAAATAGGCAGGCTCTACATCTTAATAACAAAAAACACGATTGATGAAGCATATTTCTGGTCATCAAAGGCAAAAGAAAAAAAGATGCACAAAACACTTAAGGATTTGAAAAATGCATTTGAGGCAAACGGAGTAGTAAAAGAAGGAAGGAAAAAAAGCACTCTTATGAATTACTACAGCGGGGAAAAAAATATAACTCTTGTTGCTGACGTAAGGGAAATTGAAGTCAACAAGAGACTCTCTGAACTGACAGATGAAAACAACCTGCACCTTGATGTAAACCAGCTCAAGGTCGCGGATTTTATTTTGTCAGACAGGGTTGGAGTAGAGAGAAAGACACAGGATGACTTTATTGATTCAATTATAGACAAAAGGCTGTTCGTGCAGTTAAGCGCTCTTTCTTCTTCTTTTTTGCGCCCTGTATTGGTAATAGAGGGAGTTGAAGGAAATATGTTTGATTTAAAATACAGCCGCAACATAAATCCCTCTGCAGTTTTTGGGGCAATAAATTCTATCTTAATAGATTTCCGCATCCCTGTTTATTTTACAAAAAATATTGACCAGACATGCAGGCTGCTTATCAATCTTGCAGAACGTGAGCAAGCTGAAAAAAATAGGACTATCCAGTTCTCATACAGCAAAAAAAGCAGCTCCAATGAGGAGATTCAGGAGCAGATAATATCTTCTTTCCCCAGAATCAACAAAAATCTCAGCCTAAAACTGCTTGACAAATTCAAGAGTGTAAAAAATATTATGACAGCTTCTTTAGATGAACTTGTGGATGTAGAAAGCATCGGAACATTAAGAGCAATGAAAATAAAGGAAGTATGCGACTGGGAGAGAAAATGAACTTTCGAAAGGTATAAAAACGTTAATTGACTAAATAATTATGTTTTTTTCAAAGAAGAGCAGAAAGGCTCAGACCGAAATCGTATCATATTTAATAGTTGCGGGGATACTAGTATTTTCAACAGGCATTGCATATATGTGGGGTGCTCCCATAATAGAGAAAAGTTCAAGCAATTCCAAGATAAAAATGGCTCAAACGCAGTTGATTAAAATTGATGAAAAGATATCAAACATATTGCTCAACGGAGGTCAGAGCAACATAGTACTGAATATAGACGGCGAGTTGAAGATTGATGCAGATTCCAACAGCATTTACTGTTCTTTTGAAATTCCATCCTCCCATGTGACGTCAGAGGATTGGATTCCTGTATCTGCCTCAAACATGTGGGGCGTCAGCGGAACTGAAGAGGAGTCGGGAGCAGGAAGATTGGGAAAGGATGATCCTGGTGTTTTGGTTGTGCGCTCTGCATATACAGGAGATTCATATTTTATTACTTTCAGGCTCGCCTATCGTGAACTCGATGACCTGACGACAACAGGCGGTAAAAAAGTAAATCTTAAGTTGACCGGAAACAACCTTGCATCCGGGAAAACCACTTTATTCATAAAAAAAGGAACTCCTTATATAAATGGTTCGGCCATATATGGCGGGGACCTTATCGTAGTTCCAATAGAATTGGTGCTGAAATAAATTAATCTTATTTTTTCTTTTTCGGCAATTCTGTTATATCTATTTCATACTTGCCTTCTCCTATTTTTATCACAAGAGGCGTTTGATTGAAAAGATTGACTAAATCCAATTCATATTTTCCCGGGGACAGGATTCGTATTGCTTCGATGCTCAGCACGAGAATCTTGTTTTTTTTATGGCCCAAAATAGAGCGAACATCTTTTTCCATTTCCCTAACCTGCTTTTTTGTGAGATTTGCAGTTATCCTTTGCGCTTTTTCTTCTCCATCTTCATTTACATAAAAAAAGAATTTTGCGCCGCATTCATCGCAGCCATTCATTAAGTAGTCTGCATTATCCGGATGCAGCTTTCCGCATTTTACACATTTATGAGGCATTCAATCACCATTTCTTTTTTTTGTTAAACTTTTTTTCATATATTTCCCTGAACAATCCGTCGTTTTTTTCAACATCAACAAGGAAATTCTTGAACAGGATATTTCTTCCGATTATTACAGGGCAGGTCATATTGGCCCTGTCTTCAATATTGGCTTCTACATCAAAGGAACTGCCTTTTAGTTCTATAGTTGTATCTATTACCGGACGCCGCATAAATTCATCAGCAGAGGACTTTGATTTAATTTTTATGTGCCTCTTGATTTTTTCAAAGCCGATTTCGTCTGCTATTTTTTTGTCAATAGATGTGTATGTTGCTCCTGTATCGATTATAGCAATCACTTTTTTGCTTTTTTTTGTCCCTTTTACAATTATTGTTTCTACGCAACCAATAATTCTTTTTTCCCCGTGATTTTCTCCCATATTTTCAATCTAATTTTAAGTTAAAAAGTCCCATGCACCGTTGTTGTAGTGGGTTTGTTAAATTTTAGTCTCAATTCATTTACAGGCCACATTATTATCCCTGCAGATAACGCAGTTGTGAACTGCATAACGCCAAAAGCTGTCAGAAACATTACAGGCACTACCCCCAATGAATATAATGCAAAAGTGCAGCCAAACAAGAATACGCTCTTGAAAACGCTTCCATAGATTACCGCAGAGAGGAAATGCTTTTTATGTTTCAGGTGAACTGCTTTTATTGAAAATACAAAAATTGCATTGCCGATCCAGATAAATGGCAGCATATAGAATAAATAGACTGTAAGGGACCCAAATAAAAATCCCTTTGACAGGATTCCTGCGCTTGGAAGCACAAGCAGGGGAATTAATTTTTTCCATCCTTTTATATAAAGAGCGCTGCAAACCAGCATTGAATTTACGAGAACCCCGGTAAATATCTGCGGATGCGCAAAAAATATAGGGGTAAAATAAGCAAGGGCAGAGTAAAAACCAAATTCAGCAATATTTCTTGCTTTTGACTGGTATATTCCGAGTTTCAGGTTAGAAATATCTGCAATTTGATCTGCCATTCCTTTGAAAGTTAAGTTCATAGTAGTTTTTATTGTCTCAATTATTTATATGTTTTGTTTTTTAGTTTAATCCCATCGCGAATATAATTCCTGCTCTTCTTATTCTTTATTTTTCCTATCATATTAATAGAATTTTCCCCGATTATTTTCCTGAATTCATTGTCATTTTCAAATATCTTTACAACAGATAGGAGAGAATATACTCCTCTTAATTCCATTGGGTGTTTTGCGCCGCTTACAACAACAAGAGGGGATTTTGCCTTTCTGAAAATCTTAAGGTCGTTTTTCACAAAGTTCAGGTAATTGGCTCTTTTTGTCCTGTAGAGAGAAATAAGGTCAGAAAACAGAATCGTGTTTGCAACATTGTTTTTTCTGCATAAATCAGCCATTATTTTGTCAAAATATCCGTCCTTTCCAAGATTCGGGTCAAGAGTATAGTTTCTTATAAGCAGGTCAATGCTTTTGCTTTCGCAAATTGCCCTTTGCGATTCGGGAGTAAGAGCTTTTGCTGCAATTATATCTGCCATATTCCTGAACATCCCTGCTTTCTGGATTAGTTTCCCCTTTTTTCCCTCGCATAATATTATCCCAAAAAACAGTTCCAGTTCTGTTTTTTTCTTTGCTTTTTCAACCAATGCTTTTGCTTTTTCAGCTTCCTTTATATTCTCTGCCTCAAAGCAGAAACACAATCCTGCAAGATTAAGCTTCTCTCCGATTTTTGCAAATTCATTGAGCTCTGCTTCATTATTCTTTTTTGGAAAAACAGCAAGATCATAGATTTTGTCCATAAACGATTTAGAAAAGTAATTATTTAAAATTATACTGGGTAAAATAGTATAAATGGTCTGGTGGTTAGTTTGAGTTAACGCGGAAACTTTTCAGAAAAAATCCTGTAAAAGCAGGATTTTTATGCTGTAAATAAATTAAAAAAGATACATGCATTTTATTTACGATGCAAAAAAGTTTCATCAAAAAGCATATAACCTCTCTCTGACAAAATAGGAGAGGCTATCCCTAATAAAAACACAAAAACGGTCTGGTGGCTCAGTTTGGTTAGAGCGCTGCGCTGATAACGCAGATGTCGTGAGTTCAAGTCTCACTCAGACCATATAGGGTGTTTTTATGGAAGAATGTGAAATTTGCGGCAGAAGATGTGAAGAATTGAACAAGTGCGAGATTGAAGGGAGTGTGATGTATGTTTGCCCAAATTGCGCCAAAATGGGGACTGTAATAAAAGAAGAGCCAAAAAGTAAGGCTTATGTCCTTGAAGAACAACCAGAAGAGGAAGTTGACTTGTTGAATGATGCCAGAGACGAGTTTGTTGACGGATTCAATTTGACGATTCAGAAAAATCGCCAGCGGCAGAATCTTACGATAAAGGATCTTGCCGAAAAGCTCAATATAAAAGAAAGCATAATGAAAAAAATTGAGCACGGAGAAATTGTGCCGGACGGTACGACAAAAAACAAGCTCGAGAGATTTTTCAGAATAAAATTGACAAGGGTTAATCCTGCAGAATAAGTGTAATGGATAACCTTGCGCGAACCATAGGTTATATTTTTAAATCTGCAAGATTATCCGCAGATGCGAGAATATCAGAGATTTTCTGCACATTCAATTTTATTGAAGGACATACAGAAAATCATAGTACCGTTAAGATCCACAAGATTCTTGCGATTAGCAGAAGATTAAACTAAAAAAATCTCGTGGAAAGTTTCCTGTGGGTCTGTGCTTTTTTGTGAATTACTTCTCAAGAATATGCACAACAGCTGTTGCGCCGCTTCCGCCTACGTTGTGCGTCATTCCAACTTCAGCATCATTTACCTGCCGTTTTCCGCAGGTTCCGTTCAATTGCTCCACAACTTCAACAATCTGCTTGATTCCTGTAGCGCCGACAGGATGTCCGCATGCCTTCAGTCCGCCGGAAGAATTTATTGTTACATCTCCTTGATTTAGAGTAGTTTCCTTGTTGAAAGTTGCTTCTGCTCCTTTTCCTTTTTCAAAAAAGCCCAAATCCTCTATTGCAAGAATTTCTGCTATTGTGAAGCAGTCATGGACTTCGCACAAATCAATGTCTTTGATGGTTTTGCCGGCTTGAGCCAGCGCCTTTTTTCCTGCCATAACAGTTGCATTTAATGTTGTCAGGCTTTTCCTGTTGTGAAGAGCCAAAGTATCCTGCGCCTGCGATGAGGCAGTAATGTAGACAGGCGAGTCGGTGTATTGTTTTGCTGTTTTTTCATCTGCAATTATTACTGCCGCTGCTCCGTCAGTAATTGGAGAGCAGTCGAATAAAGTAAGTGGATCTGCCACCATAGTCGCATTCATTACAGTGTCGAGCGTGATTTCTCTCGGATACTGGGCAGTCGGGTTCATTGAAGCATGATAATGGTTTTTTACAGCAGCATATGATATATATTCTTTTTTTACCCCAAACTCATGCATGTATCTTTGCGCCATGAGAGCGTAAAGCGAAGGGAATGTAGCGCCTACTTCTCCTTCCCATTCTTCATCTCCTGCGCCCATAAGTCCTGTTGTGACATGGGCTGTTGAAAGGTCTGTCATCTTTTCTGCGCCACCTATCAATGCAATCTTTGATTCACCGGAAAGTATTGAATTTATGCCGCATCTAAGAGCAAGGGCACCGGAAGCGCATGCGCCTTCAATGCGGGTTGATGGAATAGTTACTCCTATTTTATCTGCTATAAAAGCACCTAAGTGGTCCTGTCCGGTAAATCTCCCGGCGCTCATGTTTCCTATGAACATGGAGTCTAAATCTTTGCTTGATATTCCTGCCTCTGTTATTGCTCCAATTCCTGCCTCAAATGCCAGATCAGAAAGGTTCTTATCCCAATGTTCGCCAAATTTTGTTATTCCCGTTCCTATTATTGCAACTTTCATATTATATCTTAATGAATTAGATTTAAATAATTAAACATTGCTTGTTTTGTAAATATTAAAGCAAATAAAAAATTATCTTGGTGATTGCTATGTCAAAAATTAATTATATAAATCAACTGGAAAAGCTGGAAAAAATCAATCTAAAACAAAATATTGAATTTATGGGCTTTTATATAGACTGAATCAAAGCAACACCTAATAATAAATAGAGCAGGCAGCAGGCAAATATTATACATTCTATTTTGGAGCTGAAAAAAAGAAAAAAAAACAGATTTATATAATTTAATGCTCTTTAATTCCATGAGTTTTAAGAATAAACTGAAAAAAATAAAAAATAAACTAGGGAAAAAGAAATCTGTCTTTTCCATGGATTATTTAAGCAATGAAGAAAAGACAGGGGTAATTACAGGGCTTGTTCTTCTTGGTGCGGCGGCGGGTTATTTGCTTTCCTCTTCATCAGAGGCAGAGGCGTGCTGTGTTTCGGGATGGAACAATGCTGCAACGCCAACAGGGAAAAATACTCATAATCAGGGATGGAGCAACTGGGGTAGTTGGGGGAGCTGGTCTAATTGGTGCCGATGGTCGCAGCACAGTAACTGTACTTAAACATTATGTTCACAAAATCATATTGTGCTTTAGGATATAGATGCAATAATAATTGTCTTATTTGTGTTGTCGATGCTGCTTTTAATAAAGACAAAAATATGACAACAAAACAGGTTTTGGAATTTTATGACAAAGAACTGGAGAAAAACAAAAACATAGACACCATTGAATTTTCCGGGGGAGAGCCAACTATCAGGAAAGATTTTTTATATTTGGTAAATACAATCGCATCCAAATACCCTTATCTTTCTTTTTGCCTGCTTACAAACGGAAGAAACTTCTGCAATTTTGCATTTGCGCAGGAATTTTCAAAATATAATGTCGTTAATGTCATTACAGCACTGCATCATTATATAGAAGATGAGCATGATAAGCAGACACAGGCAAATGGAAGTTTCAGGCAAACATGCATGGGCATAAAAAACCTGTCCGAACTTGATGTCCCTGTAACAGTGAAAATAATAGTCACAAAACTAAACTATAAGGCAATGCCTCAGATGGTGGAATTTGTTGCAAGAAATTTTCCATTGGTTAAAAACATGTCAATAAATGGTCTTGATATTAGGGCAAGAGCAGAGCAATTCAAGGATGAAGTTGCCGTTTCTTTTACCAAATACATCCCTTATGTGCACAAGGCGATAGATACTGCAAATAAATACAACATCAATATGGTGTTATATTCTATCCCATTGTGCGTCCTTGATGGCAAATACAGAAAATATGCCGGAGAGCAGCCGGATATAATTTCATTGTACAAATCCCCTGGAGCGCGGGTCCAAAATAAGACTGAAGATCACGGCTATGTGAAGGAATGTTATAATTGCGAGATAAGCAAAGGATGTTATGGGACATGGTTTAGCTATTATGATGTATTTGGGACAGGTGAACTGAATCAAAAAATAACAGCAGACCAGAGAACCATTGTTTTCAATGTTTGCGGGGTATGCAACAATGACTGCCTCTTTTGCTCAGAAGAGGGAAGCCAACCATTGAAGGATGAGAGTCTTGAGAAACTAAAGGAAAAAATTGATTTGCTGAAGATAAAAAAGAAAGAATCTATTGTTTTGATGGGAGGAGAGCCAACGATGTTTAGGGATATAATCAAGTTAGTGAAGCATATTTCCGGCTTTACGGAAAATATATCTATGACCACAAACGGGAGAAAACTTCAGGACAGGCAATTTGCAAAAAACATAGCATCTGCCGGGGTAAATCATTTTTGCGTAGATATTCACGGATCAAGAGAACTTCATAATAAAATCACCCAGAGAAAAGAGAGTTTTGATCAGACAATGAAAGGAATTGAAAATTTGCTTGCAGACAATTGCGCTGTTAGTGTAAAAGTAATTATGCATAAAATGAATTATAAATATCTGAAAAGCATTGCAGAACTCATTTATAAAAAATTTTCAAACAAGACAGATATTATCTTTAGTTTCATAAGCATAAACGGCAGTGCAATAAAAAACAGGAAAAAACTTTCTGTTTCTGCAAGCAAAATTGCGCCATACCTTGATTCTGCGATAGATTTTTTAAAATCAAAAGAGATGACATGCAGGCTGGATATGTTTCCCTTGTGCGTTTTGAAGAATTGGAAGGAGATGGCCTCTGTGAGAGAAAAGACGATACATCTGGATGAAAAAAGAGAGAGTGAAGAAGCTGCGAACAACAGTATTTGCAAGACATGCGCTTTATATAAAAAAACATGCGATGGCGTATGGGCAAGCTATATAAAAGAATACGGCATAAGTGAATTTATCCCTCATTAATAATATGGAACCAGTATTAGGAGAATATTTTGGACGAAGAATAGACAAAAACAAGTATCTGGTGTCTACGCGATGCGGTACTTCTTTGCTGTTGAATGAAAAAGATTATCGCGCATTGAATAATGGGCAGTACAAGAATAACAAAAAATTAACTGACCGGCTTGTTGAAAGCAAGGTTTTATTGACAAAGAAAGGAATTAAAGAATTTATTTACCGGCTCAAAGTGCAGTATGTCCAGGACAAAGCAGTTTATATGAATTGCATTGTCAATCTCACCCACCGATGCAATTTAAATTGTTCATACTGCCATGCAAATGCCGGCACAGTAGATGAAAAGCATATGGATATGGCTGATGAGACTATAGAAGAATATCTTGATTTTATCATGAATCTCCCTCATAAAAACATAACTCTAGAATTTCAGGGAGGGGAACCTCTTCTGAGGTTTGACAAAATAAAGTACCTTCTGGAAGAATTCAACAACAGGAAAAAGAAATACAACAAGGAACTTGCAAGTGCAACAATTGTATCCAATCTGACACTGATGAACAAGGATATTGCTGATTATATCTTAAAAAACAAGATAAGAATTTCTTCTTCTCTGGATGGTCCTAAAGAATTACATGATTTTCAGAGGAGCGATGCAAATGGTAAAGGAAGCTATGACCATGTGATTTACTGGTACAACTATTTTACCAAACACAACAGGATTGTAGGCACTATGCCAACAATTACAAAAAAATCTATTGAATTCGGGGCGAAGGCGATTATCGATGAATATGTAAGACATGGAAGAAACGCGATTTATCTGCGTTCAGTAAATGAACTGGGCAGAGTCAGGAAAAATAAGCGCCTGTCTCCTACAAAGGAAGAATTCACGCAATTTTTGATAGATGCTTTTGATTATTGCATTTATTTGCTTGACAAAAAAAATTATCTGATGGCTGAAAGAAATATCACTGCTTTTGTAAAAAATATACTTTTTCCAGTAAGGCAATATATGTGTATGAGGAGACCGTGTGGTGCTGCATTGACCCAGGTTTCTGTCACGCCGAATGGAGATATATATCCATGTGACATTGCAAGGAGCATACCTGCATTAAAGATAGGGAATGTAAAGACGAGCAATTTTAGTGAAATCATATTAAATACTCTTGATTTGCGCACACTGACGCAGGAAGTCCAGCCATTGTGCGATACATGTGCTTACAACAATTTTTGCGGTAATTGCGCTGTTGTAACTTACGCAAAATATAATAGTTTTATTGCCAAGACGCCACAGGATTTTGACTGCTATGTCAATAGGCATATACTTGATTACATATTCAATAAGATGGATGATAAAAAATATAAAAAATACTATGAAGCTGTATTGAAGACAGAAGAATAGATGTTTATTGTGATATAATTATGATTTCCCCTGCATTGTTTGTCCTTGCAAAAGCAGTTTTTATTTGCATCCTTCTCGTTTTTTTAAACGTAGTCGGCAGAAAAACAGCAACCCTTTATTTTGCCGGAGTCATGGCTTTGTTTTTTTTAAAAGGAAATTTCTACATTGCAGAAACAGTGCTTAAAAACACAGTGATTTTATATTTTGTCTTTGTATTTGTTTATGCTATTGCTAAAAAAACAGTTTTGAGAAAAGAAGAAGAACAGGTAAAGTATCCCGGAAAGAACAGGAAGCAGCTAGAATCTTATCTTCTTTTTTTTCTTGCGATGTTTTTTTACAATTCTGTTTTGATTATATTATTCGAAAGCCAAAAGGTGTCCTTTCTTTTGTCTGCTGTTTTTTTCTTTTTTATTGAGGTTCTTTCACAAAGGCTCTCCCGGAATAAAATAATGAAACTTTTTGGCGCCAATAAAATTTTATTCTATTTCTTGGCAGATATTTATTTTTTTGCTGCCAATTATTCTATGGGTTCGCTGGATAATGCCCTAATATTGCTGTTTCTTTTGTTTGCCTTCAATATTATAACAGATTCTTTTGCCATCTGGTGCCCGACAGGAGAACTGCTTGTTGGCATGATACCTGCAGAGTTTGTAGTTAAAAAGAACAGGAAACTTGTCAAGCAAAATATTCCCCTATTCATAAATTCAATTTTTCGCCAGAAAATAATGAACAATTATTTTGAGAAAAAAGAAATGATATCTCCATTCAGGCCTTTGACCTGTAGGGACATTGACAAATTAAAGGCAAGCGAAATAGAAACACTGAAAATTCAAAAGACAATTAATTTGTCGATTTTTGTGATTTTCGGAATTGCTCTTTCTTATTTGCTTTTCTAATTGTTTACATTTACATTGATGCTGTCTGTTATAGTTTTGCCGTCCTTTGTGAATGTAGCTGCGATGGTATAAGGAGGAGGGCTGTTTGGCTCTCCACTCGTATCCCATGAAGAAGTTGCTGTATATCTTGCCTCTGTATGATCCAGAAAAGGAAAAGACGGACTTATTGTTTCAGAAAAAGAGCCGGCAGCAACATCAACCGTCTCAGCAGTTATGTCGCTTGGGCACTTCTTTACTTCCACTACTATTGTCTGCATTCCTGAAACAACTCCTGTAGGAGGGCTTGTTATTTCAATTTCACAGGCTGTTTTCGTTCTGAAGGAGATACTTAAATTTTGTTGGTCTATTGAATCTTCAGCCGTCATTAGATAGAAGTGGGCAGGATTGCTGTCAGGATAGCGCGTATCTGGGGCAAGACTAACGAAGCTGAAGGTATATGTTCCCAATGGAGATTCAACAGGAACAATA
The DNA here is from genome assembly GCA_003660905.1 of Candidatus Nanohalarchaeota archaeon. Classification (GTDB taxonomy): domain Archaea; phylum EX4484-52; class EX4484-52; order EX4484-52; family EX4484-52; genus EX4484-52. The sequence goes on from QMVB01000003.1 coordinate 24,409, forward strand.
CCAGTATCTGTGATATTATCGGACTCCAAAAGATGCATAACCAATCCATCTGTGCTGTCCTTGTTCATGACAGCAATGATATTTGCTGTTGTGTCTGTCAAATCAAAAGTGACGCTTTTAAAATCAATAATGGAATAGCCATTGCTCAAAGATATTGTAATGCTATCCTGTATTGTATTTGTATTTTTTGTAAATTCTGCTATTATATTATAATTTCCGTCCAATGGTATTGTTGAAGAGTCCCAGTTCAATAAATACGTTGCTGTCAGCCCGTCTGCTACTTCTTCACGTACAACAGAGTAGTCGGTATCCAAATGAAATACAACCGTTTCCCCGGCAAAAATGTTGCCTATTTCCGAAGGGCAGGTTACAGTTACAGCAAGATTTATGTTTCCTGTATGTGGTCCTGAGCCATCAGCAGGTGAAGTTATGTCTATTGTACAGGAAGGAGGGGGGCTAACTGTTTCCGCTGTTTTGAAAAAGCCAGTATAAGGAGAATTTGATGCTCCAAGGATTGTTATCGTGTAAGTATATGTTTCATTATCAGCAAGACCTCCGACAATTTGACTAAATACTGTGTTTAGAGGGTAAGAATTAATGAACACGAGACTACCTGCTGAATCCCATACCTGAAGCGTTGCCGTGGCACCCTTTGTTGATTTCCAGCTGATTGTTGCAGAAGTGTTGGTTATCCCGGTCACGGACATGTCTGTAATTATCAGTGGCGTGTTTACATCCGGTATTGCGGAGCCGGGAGTCAGAGGATTGCCGTAAGGATTTGCGCTGCTGATGGACGTAAATGTCATGCAGTTATATCCATTGCAGCAATTGTCATCCACTTTGTCTATTTCCACAAAGAAGTTCATGGTTGGGTCTTGTTTAGCCCCTGTTGAATCAGTTATATTGTATCTTTTGTCTGTAATTTGAACAAGGACAGGAATATTTTTCACAACGTATCTATGCGCATAGCGGTAATTGCATTGGTTGTATTTTTTGTTTTGCCATGATGCATAATGAGTGCAACCCCGGTCATGATCACGTCCGCATAGACCGTGCTGGGCACAGGTACTCCAGTAGCTGTCTGTGTGGGCAATATTGTTGTTTGTATTGCTTTCAACAGAACTTGAACAGCTAATGAAACGATTTGTGTTTCCTGTGCCTCCGGTTAATTGATTTGCATCCAACAAATTTCTTGGCGTCCTGATATTAAAGAATATTCCTTTTGGATTATAAATTCCATTTAAATCAGAAGTTAAGTCTGAAAGGGCATTATCTATTTTGTTGTATATATTCTCTTTTGAATATTGCGGGGTGGTATCCGTTACAAGGCAAGGAGGTTTTCCACAGACAGTCCTCCCATCATGTGAATAATAATCACTAAGGGTTTCCAGTTCTCTCCAAATCCTCGCCTTAACCAATTCATCAATATTATTCACAAACCAAACCCCTATATCATATAAATACCAGTAGCGGACATAAATGTCCTCTCCAACAAATCCCCTGCTTCTCAACTCAACTGCATTTATTGAGGCATCAAACGGATTAATCATTGTCGCAACTATGCCTTTATCATCACTCGCCCACATAAGTGCAGATATTGGGCTATCATAAGAAATAGTTTTCCTTGAAAAAGAGCCTGAAAAATCTGGAATTGATATTTTTATATCTTCATCTGCATTTATGCCTAATTCTGTTTTCAGATTGGCTACAGGGTCAGTAAAATGGCTTGTCAATAATGCATCTGGGCCTAAAACAACACTGCTATTGTATATTGAAACTGCAATTTGCTTTATTTTGGCAACTTCATCAATATTGCCTTCTGTGTCATTGCCGATAATGCGCACTTCCACATTGCTTGTTGATTTTATAAAACTGTCATTGAGGAAATTTATTTTATATATCCCGTCTTTTTTATCATCTTCAATAAAATAAGTAGCATACCTGTCGTCCTGCTTAAAAGTAATATTAACAGTTCCCTGCTGCAAAAACAAAATATGCATAATCAAAGACAAATTATATACTTTAGCAGAGACATCTCTTAAATATTGCTCATGCTGGGCATTATTGAGGAGGGTAAATGTAATATCATTGGCTATGATATCTTTGTCGAGGTAATATATGAATGGCACTCTTTTTACTATTTTGTTGTCTCCTGCAACAGCCCAGTACAGGACATTTTTCCCTGTAATTGAATCAACAGTCGTATTCATTGTAGGGCAGAAAGAGTAAGGATTTGCAGCAGCAGCACTTATATTTTGCTCTGTAACCCCGCCATAAGTTGCCAGCTCATCAGCAGTTTTCATAGTCCCCCAGAACAACGCAGTTTTTTCAAATGCCTGCTTTATTAGCTGTATGTTTTCATTTGCGGTTTGAGCATAATAATTTATTGATTTTTGCTTTGCGCGGGAAACATCATTGGAAAGTACAGAAATAGCAAAATAAATAGCAAGAAAAATCATTATCATAATGGTGACAAATGGCAAAAAACCGAATTGCGCTTTTTTCATATAAACATATGAATCATTATGTATTTAAATATTAAGCTAAACTTGTTTTATGCTTCCAAAATCTCTGAGGGATAAAAAGAGATATATTCTCTGCCGGCTGATTTCAGACATGGAAAAAAACACAGGCGATATGAATAAGGAAATACGGGTTTTGTTCTCAAAGCAGGTTTTATCCCTGTATGGGGATGTCGGCGCATCAAAGATGAATGCTAAAATAATACAGGTAAAGGACAAAGAAGAGGGCATTTATTTTATGGTGATGTGCAACTACAATTATGTTGAGCATGCCGAATTTGCGCTTGCAAACATCAGGGAGCTGGAAAGAGGAAAAATAATCGCAGATATTTTGGGTGTGAGCGGAACGCAGAAAAAGCTGAACACTTTATAATAATATATGGAGAAAATAATATGCAGACAGTAATTTTGTGCGGCGGAAAATCATCGAGATTCTGGCCGCTGGGATATGACAGGCATAAGTGCTTTAGCAAAATAATGGGCAAAACCCTGCTTGAATACACAATTGAATCAGCTTCAAAAATAACAAAAGATATAATAATCATAAAAAGACAGGATTTTGACGAAAAATCAATTGATTTTGAAAAATACCGGGCACAAGGAATAAATGTATGCTTTAGAGAGCAAAAGAGGTCTCTCGGCATGGGAGATGCTCTGCTTTGCGCCAAAGAGCAGATAAATGATGATTTTTTTGTTGTATTTCCCAATAATTTTGCCTGCGGAGATTTAATGAAAAAAATGCTCAAAGGCACGGATGTACTGCTTGGCCAGAAAACGAATAACCCGCAACTATATGGCGTTTTTGGTTTTGAAAACAAAAAGCCTGTCAAAATAGTTGAAAAGCCAAAAAAAGGAAAAGAGCCCTCGAATATCAGGATAGCCGGGACATATCATTTGTCAAAAAAGTTTCTCAATATTTTAAAGGCGCAAAAGACATCTGAATATAATTTTGAAGAAGCGCTCAGCATTCATCTTAAAAGAAATAACGTGGAACTTGAATTAATCAATGAGGAATTGAATTCTCTTAAATACCCCTTTCACCTTCTGGCAATAAAAAACAGGATTTTTGACATGTCTTTAAAGCCAATCATTCAAAAAAGCGCAAAAATAGCAGAATCAGCGATTATCGGCAAAAATGTCCATATCGGGAAAAATACAACAATAATGGAGGGCGCAGTTGTAAAGAACAACGTCTATATTGGAAATAATTGCATTGTTGGGAATCACTGTGTTGTGAGGGATTACTGCAATATTGAAGATAACATTGTCATAGGGGCGCATAGCGAGGTAAAAAATTCAATAATGTATTCAGGCACTTCTATCCACAGGAGCTATATTGGAGATTCTATAATCGGGCAGAACTGTAGGTTCGGGGCATGTTGCATCACTTCAAACCGGCTTTTCAGAAAACAAGGGAAAAGACCTGAAATAAAATGCTTTATCGAAGCAAAAAAGAAATATGTAAATACCGGGCTTACTTCTCTCGGAATTATTTGCGCAGATAATGTCGATGTCGGCACAAATGTAAATTTTATGCCGGCTGTTATGATAGAGGCAGATTCACGGATTACGCCAAACAGTCTGGTGAAAGGTAATGTTAAAGGAAAACCTTATCCCTATTAAAATAATAGTGTGTTTTTGTTTTGAATTTTGGTTCAATAATTTCTAGTTTTAATTCAGTTCTTTGCAATCCATCAGCATCTAAATATTTAGTCCAATTAGGTTGTGTTTTCGCGATACAACTCTCTCTGCTTGCCATTTTAGGCATATTAATACAAGAATCTTGGGTTGCTTCTTCATTAAAGACATCCTTCAATTTACCCACATACCCGTCATTGAAATATATGTCAATGTTTCTTATTTCTTCGTTAGTAAGTATCGACTTTTTCAGTCTTTTACCAGCCACATATCTTAAGCAAATAGATAATGTTGAATTTTTATCTTGCTACACTTTAGCGATATCTATGTATTCGAAATTATGTTTTATTGGAGATATTCCGTCGTCTGGAATATAACTGGTGTGTTCGTAATTCCTAAGTAGAAAAAGGAAAGGTATGATTCCAAAAACTAAGATAATTAATCCAATTTTTAGTTTATATCACGGCACAAAAGTAATCGTGAGATATGCAATTACACGTAAAACCAGAATTCTAATAAATATAATATTCATCCAAGTGATGAATACCTAAGTCATGGGGAAACATTAGACCTCTAAAGGTGTGAAAACACCTCCAGAGAGTCC
>QMVB01000004.1 GCA_003660905.1 Candidatus Nanohalarchaeota archaeon
GAATAAGTTCCCGATTGTAAAATTATTTGAATTTGCAGATATTGCTCCTGTCAATGCCTGTGATGTTTTTAATTCGCCGTTTGCATAAAGTTTCTGGTTTGAACCGTTATAGGTCTGGACGATGTGATTCCAGCCAGATGAGATTGCGCCTGTTATTATCTGGTTGTTTATTGAGGCAAAAGCAGTTGTTGTGTTTGCTCCGATTCCGTAGCTTCCGGCTTTGGAGATTCCTGTCGCGGTTTCATTGCCGATGGTTGCGGTTGGTTCAGGAGATGCGTATTTGCGAACTAAAACTCGCCCCGGATAATTTTTTGTAGTATATCCGTAGTTGGTATATAAATCTGAAATTTCATCAACTGTTAATGCCTTATTATAAATACGCGCCTCGTCAATAATACCATGAAATGGATAGGCAGAAGGGTTACTTATATAAATTACAGTGGCACTTGTGTCAATATCACCAGTATGTATTTTTTCATTTTTCATTACATTATTTACATAAGAACGGACATATTCACCATTATAGGTACCAACTAAATGATACCATTGTCCCGCTGTTATAGTTCCTGCTGGCGCATTAGCATCATAATTTGTGCCCCCGTCTCGAATTCTTACTTCTGTTCTTCCATCACTTAATACCGCTATGCCATAACAATTATTACTGTGATATATAACTTTATTATGTGTAGTAAGACTGTCAAGATATATCCACGCTTCTAGTGATATCTCACTGTTTATCCCTGTTAGACTTGCATCAGTTCCACAGTTTACAGCATCATCCGTACCATCGAAAGTTAAAGCTTTACCGAATTTGCCATTAACCCAATCAGTAGCGGAATCCATATTGGTTAATGTGCCACCATTATCATTTCCTGATGTATCATAGGCAACAGTTCCAGAACCTTCATCGAAGTGCCAACTACCTACAAGCGGTTGCGCTCCATCTATTACTCTTATGAAAGTTGAATTAACATCACTCTCAGAACTCGCAGAAGGGTTGCCATAATACATATAAATCGTGCCTGTATTGTTGGTTGCCACTTCCACCCAGATTGTTGAAGTTCCCGTCGCGTTCCATTTTTCTATCCAGTAATCCAGTTTAGTTCCGTTTGTCTCGTAGAATCTTAAATCTTCCCCGTTCGCCTTTGCGCGGGAATAATCAAAATTGGAAGTTGTCAATTCTATTTTCACCTGATAATTCGCTTCCGGGGTTACTGGGCTTAAGGTTATTGGCTTCATATATTGCCAGCCATTTATTGGTATTGGAGCATTACCTAAAGAATTCACCCACGCCTCAATCGTAATCTCATCTGTAATATCCAAAGTATTATCATCAGCCACAGAAACAAAATCATCCACACTGTCAAAGACAACAGCATTCTGCTTCTTCCCGTTAATAGTCCACCCCGAGCAGTTGCCTGTACAGTTGTCCAGTCCGGGATTCATGTTGATAAGAGTTCCGTTGTTTCCGATCTCTGAAGAATCATAAGCATTTGTGCCTAAACTTTCGTCAAACCTCCAGTATCCGACTAAATAATTATCCATTTCGGTATAATCCCAGTCAAACTCAAACTGCGACAAATTCTCCTCATTAATAGTTAAATTAATCTCAGTCCAGTCATTGAAAGTATGGGAATTATCAGAAAGCGTTGGAGGCGTGTAATCAAGGGACGGGGATGCAAAAGCAAAGCCAATAGCTAAAAACAATGCTAATATTATCGTAGTTTTTGATTTCATATTATCTTATCTTTCCCGTGTTGATTAACCTGTCTTAATCTTAATTATACGTCCATTTAAGGTTTATAAATATTACGTTGGTCTGTTATCGAATGCTGATGTTGCGCAATGTCAACTATGCATCTGCTTTGCGAAACTGTTTTAAAGATTAAAGCTATATGTCATATTATCAGTATATGCATGAATAAAAAATATGAAAATATATTTTGCAAGCCAATCATTTTACCCCTATATTGGAGGTGTCTCGACCTATCTTCTTGCTCTGGAAAAAGAAATGGTAAAAAAGGGAAATGAAGTGGTAGAGGTTCACCTGCGGCTGTCCGGCGAACCAAACGAAGATGAAATCGAGGGCATTGAAATCCACAGGGTTCCCAGGGAGCCCATTGACAGGGAAGTAATGCTCGGATACAGCAAATTCAAGGAAGCAGTGTACAAGGAATGCCACTACAATGCAAATGCCTTTGCAAAGGACTGCGCCCGGATAGAAGGATACGAAGAATTCAACAAGGTAAATGACTATTTCGGAAAGGAATTAGAAGAATTGCTCAAGCATGCGCCCGCGGATATTGTGCATATCCATGATTTTCAACTGCTTTTTACTTACAAGTATGTGCCAAGAGGAACCCCTCTAATTATTACATGGCATATTCCATTCATAAAAAAAATGTCAAAAGAGCTATCTGAATTCCTAATAAAGCATTTGAATGAATATGACAAAGTTGTATTTTCCTCGCAGCAATACATTGATGCCGCAGTAAGTGCGGGACTGATAAGAGAAAAAGCTGAGCTAATCTGCCCAATAACAAACACGCATTTCTTTAAAGCCACAGAAGTCAACAAAGAAAGCGTAAAGGAAAAATACGGCATTCCTGCAAAATCAAAGCTGATAATGAGCGTCCAGAGAATTGACCCGAAATCAGGGCATGAACAGCTAATCCGGGCAATGCCGAAAATAATAAAAGAAGTGCCTGAAGCAATGCTTATCTTTGTCGGAAGCAAATCAATGAGCAATAAACTCTCCAGTGACAGGGCGCTTTTGGAGAAAAAAATAAAAAAACTCATAAAAACTCATGGTCTTGAAAAAAACATAATTTTCACAGGCAATATCAGTGATTCGAGCCTTCTAAAGCTCTACAATACAGTTGACTTAGTTGCGCTTTGCTCCAAAAACGAGGGTTTTGGTCTTTCTGTAACAGAAGCTATGTCCTGCGGAAAACCGATTGTCGGAACAAATGCAGGAGGAATTCCTATACAGGTAAAGAATGGAAAAAACGGTTTTTTGGTAGATGTAGGCGACATCAATGCAACAGCGAAAAGCATAATAAAAATACTGTCAGACGAAACGCTTAGAAAAAAAATGTCATTGAAATCCACGGAATTCCTCGAAAACAAGTTCAATATTGAAAGAGGCATTGAAAAACACCTGATGCTCTACAACAAGGTAAAAAAAGAAAAAAATGAATTGCCTGGAATCGAAAACATTGATGCTTCAAAATACAGGGCGATAATTACAGACTTTGACAAGACAATCACAGACAAAACAGCCAAAGCAGTATTTGACCCGGATGACCTTGACTTGAACCTGCTCAAAGAAATGAAAAAATTAAACATGGATTTGGTTCTTGCAACAGGAAGAAACATACGCTATGTAAAAAAAATGTGCAAAAAATTCAGGGGATGGAGATGCGTTGTTGCAGAAAACGGGGCTGTTCTTTATTTTCCAAAAACAAAAAAAACAATCACAATAAATACCTACTACATGGCAAGAGCAAAAAAAATAATCAGGAACCTTAATTTGCCTGGCACAACAGTAGGCAAAGTCATAGTAAGCAACAGGATAGAGGACAAGGAATTTATTATAAAAAAGCTGGGCAAAATAGCTGAACATGTAAAATTTTGCAGAAATGAAAATGAAATTATGGTTTTGCCAATAAAAGTTGATAAAGGCGTAGGTCTGAGACTGGCAATGATGTATATGAATATCGATATGGATAAAACGATTGTGATTGGCAATGGAGAAAACGACATCGACATATTCCTGAATCCCGGGTTCAAGATTGCGCTGGACAATTCAGATGAAAAACTCAAAAAACTGGCAAACCATGTGACTAAAAGTCCGACCACAAAAGGAATTATTGAAATAATAAAAGGACTGAAATCATAACCAACTGATATCAAAATGAGATTATGTCCTGCTACGCATGTATTTAATAGCAGATTCGCTTGACTTTCTCGGGATTAATGAATAAATGCATATTGCTATTCCATCTTAGCATCTATCATGCCTAAAGAAGAAAGGGTTGGGTCTACCCTCCACCCTGGAGAGGACTGCTCAATTAAAACATAAACTCCTTCACACTCTGTCAATATCTTTATCTTATTAAACGCGTTTTGATTTGCCAATCCGGAAATATTCAAAACTATTTTCATGCCATTTCCTTTAGGAATGCCTGTCTTGTTGGCATTGACATCTGTTATTTTCCAGATGATAGGCTCTGTATTATTATCCCATATACGATAGGATATCAAAGAGATATCATTTGCCCCGTTGTTCCTTATTCTTGTGGAAAAAATAGTCGGATTTGAACCTGAATTCACCTTTGTAAAATCATTATCAACTTCCAGATTTGACATGAAACAATCTATTTTCTTCTGAGAGTCATCTGCTGTCTTTTTTTGCTCTACAGTTATGCTCTGCACCCAGGTAGTAAGAAGTGCCGCAATAGACATCGTAAATACAATTAATATCACTGATGCTATCAGCGGAGAAATAGCTTTCTTTCTTGTATATGATTTCATATAGTTAGTGAACATAAAACTATTTAAATATTATGCATGAAAAAAAGCATTTCTGAGTTAAGCATCTTCAAATATTTTTTTCAGATTGCCAAGGGTGTTTACATCATTTATGGATTTATCCGGTCTCAGCCCGATGAATCTTGGGAATCGCAGGGCAAAGCCTGAATTGTAATTTGAACTTCTCTGGAGCTCTTCAAATGCTACCTCGACAATAATCTTTGGGCTTACCAATACGCTCCTGTCTGTCTGGCTCAAAATATCGTCTTTTATCAACTCAGAAATTTCCTTAAAGGTAGTGCCTTCCTCCTCTTTTTCCTTTAATCCTGTCCCGAGTTTTCCAACTACCAGAAACTCTCCTGTATTCTCATCGCGGCACGCGAGCAAAAAACTGCTTAAATGCCCGCTTCTTTTCCCTTCGCCGTACTCTGCTCCTACAATTGCCAGATCAAGGGTATCCAGCACGGGCTTAAGCTTCAGCATTGTTCCGACGCGCGAGCCGGGAACATAAAAGGCGTCTTGGTTTTTTATCATAACCCCTTCCTGCTTGTTGTCGAGCGCCTGTTTATAAAACAACTCTGCCTCTTTTATGGAAGACGTCCTTTTCTGGTTTGCAAGGACGATATTTTTTCCCGGCTTTATTATTTTTTCGATTATTTCTCTTCTTTCTTTAAACGGCAGATTAAGGCATGGTTTTCCTTCGTAAAAGGTTATGTCAAAAATATGAAGAATCACAGGAATTTCTTTTGCCAATTCATCTATATTGTGTTTCCTCTTGATTCTCCTTGAAATATACTGGAATGGAATGTATTTTCCTGTTTTTGGATCAATGCCGACTGCTTCTCCTTCAATGACGCAATTATTGCATTTTGCATTTTTTACAATGACCTCTCTAATTTCAGGAAACTGCTTTGTCACATTTTCGAGCATCCTTGTATATAGCTGAACCTCATCTCCGCTTTTGTGAATCTGCATTCTCATACCATCATACTTGTACTCTATTGCAGCAGGAACTCCTACCCTTTCAAAAGCATCTTCAAAAGATTTTGCCTTCTGGGCAAGCATAACCTTTATAGGGCAAAACAACTGCATTTCAAGTTTGTCCAACCCTTTCTCTCCTTCCTCTTTTGATATTTTTGCAATCATGGCAAGATTATTTGTAACCTGATATGCACGATCAATTTTGCCTGCAACAGATGCCTTTAATTCATTTCCAAAATCCATGTCCTCCACAATGCAGATATCTATGCTGCTGTTCTCTAAAAAAAATCCTTTTTCATCAAACCTCTTTTGTATGCCTTCTTTTCCTGCTATTTCTACCTTGTTTGCGCCCAGAAACATATCAAAATGCTTTTTGTCCTTTTTTTTGAGAAATTCTTTCATTGGCTCTTCAACAAGAATTCTTTTGCCCTTCAGTTCAAGAATTTCCTCGAAAATCTTTTTGCTGTTTTTTTTTTGCAGCAGCAAACCCTTCCAGAATATCTTTGTGTAAAATGCAGACAAAATCGCCTCCTTTACAAGCCCATCAGAAATGCCTACTCTCAACTGACCGATTACTGTTCGCATAAGGTATTTTGGTTCTGTCCTATCTGCCGAAGAGAGAAGTTCTGTCAATATATCCATCTTCCTCCCCTGGGCTTTTGTTCCATTAATCCCTGCTATTTTTTGCAAACCTGCCAAAACCCTTTGGATTGTGAGACTGGATGAAAAAAGCGTTGTCTGCGTTCTTTCTTTGCATAAATTTTGCGCAGTTATGCCTAAATCCCCGCTCTTTGACCAGTCATCTATTACTCTCTCTTTGCTGATATTGAATGCCCTTGATATTGTCTGGGCAATAAGCCCGGATGAAATCCCCAGTTCTTTGCCTGCCTCTGCCGGAAAAACATCTGCAAGAACGAGCATTACAACTGTCTCAATCTCATCATCCTTGGCATTTGCAAATAATTCAGACAATATCTTTATCTTATAATTCTGCAGGGGATTTTTTTCTATTTTTTCCAGAGCATTGCATAACTCAGAGTATTGCATACTTACATTAGACAATAACTTTTATTAACTATTTGATTCCTTCAACCCAAATATTTATTCCTTTTCCGCTTCCGGACTCAAATATATTCTCTGCTTTCAGCCCTGATGAATTTACCATCTCTTCAAGCTCTTCCATTTCAAAAAGATAATAATACCTGAAATGCTTTTTGTCCCATTGGCAAAAATAATCCTTTGGCGTGCCTTTGTCAAATGCATTCTTTGACCATGCTGAAATTATGAACTTCCCTCCTTTTTTCAAAACTCTTTTCATCTCCAGCAATACCTGCTTTCTCTGCTTTTTGAGCTTGAAATGATGTATGCCTGCAACAGAAATTATGCAGTCGAAACTGTTGTCTGCAAATGGCAAAGCAAGGCAATCGCAAAGAACAGGATACGGAGAACTGCCTCTGTTTTTCCCCCTTTTAATTATCATTCTAAGCATGCTTATTGAAAAATCAGCGCTTATTGTTTCAATATCATAAAATGAATGCCTGCCACTGCCAGAGAACATATCCAGCATCATAATGTCTTTCTTGCCGATGAATTTGTTTTTTTCCAAAAAATCATCCACTGGACGCCATGTCTTTGGTCTTTTTGAGTCGAAATCATTAGCAATTGCATCGTATGTTTTTTTAAGTTTTTTTTGGATGTCCATAACACATATATAAATCCAACAAAACTATAAAATAATTTAATTTAAATAATTACTATGGAATGGTTTTTGCTGCTTGCCGCATTTTTGATTGCATTTGCCCTCTACCTGCTTTTTTTCCTTGACAGGAATATCGGCGACGGGGGAGCATCCATAAGCCTTATCATTGCTGCCCTCTGCTTTGCAGGAGGCTATTATCTAGTAAAAAAAATGCCGTCTGCCCACAGCATTTTATGGGGAATAATATGGATTTTTATAGGATACCTCCTGATATTTAAGTTTCCGGACTATACAAAAACCCAAAAAACAGGATTTGCCTACCTTGCAGTATTTGCCGGGATTATTCTATTGATTTATGGGATTTTGCTGATTATTTAAATACTCCATGAATTTCCTAAATGCCTTTGCTCTTGCCGAAATCATGTGCTTTTTGCTTTCATCTTCCCCGAATGTCTTATCAAGGGATTTCGGAATCAATATAGAATCATATCCAAACCCAAAAGTGCCCCTTATACTATCGGCAATTATGCAGTCCATTTTTCCTGAAAATACATGGCTTTCCTTCTCATTATCCATATAGCATATAGCTGTTAGCATATATGCATCCCTGTTTGATTCCCCATCCATTAACTTCAATATTCCCTTCAAGCCTATTTTTTCAAAAACGAACCTTGCATTTGCCGCAGGAAACCCGTTTAGCGATTCTATGAAAACGCCCGTATCCTCGCAAAACAAAGGCATCCTGTATTTTGCATAGGTTTGCCTTGCCTTGTTTAGCACGATTTTTTCAACATCGTCAGAACTTATCTCGTCAATGTCTTCGATTATCTGCTCTATTTTTATGCCTGCATTTGACAAATCTAGAATGCTCTGCATCTCGGCAACTTTATTGGCATTTCCTGTAACAAAAAATATTTTTCTGCTCATAGGGTGTTCACTTCATCATTTTTCAGCGCAAAAATTCTAATCATCGCAAAAAGACAATAACACAAACCATTATATATTTTTATATTCTTAATTACAATATGAGAATTGTAGCCTTATTTACTTTTGCCCTTTTTGTGTCCTATTTTTTCGGCACATGTTTTGCAGATGTTTCAAATCCGCATATATTCCCTCTTAATGCAACGGTCAATGGAAAGGTAATGGTCATTACATCTATCCGGATCAATGACGGAAGCACTGACAGCTGTGATTTGTCGAAGCCATATAATTTTTCCTATGAATACAATTATTCTTCTGCCAGAATCAAAGGCGACTTGAGCGAACTTTCCTATGTATATCCCCAACCGAACGAAAAAATCAGGCTGTACGGCATTGAACTGAATGCAAAAAACAATGCAAACCTAAGCATAATAATTGAATGCAGTGATGTTTTTAGCCCGGGAACGCAGCATTCTGAAAAGAAAACAAGCAAAATCAACACAGGAAACCTTGAATTTCCCTATGCAGAAGATAAATTTTACTTCAAAAACAAGCCAAATGACACAATAAGACTATATCCATTTGAAATAATTACAGTAAATGGGAAAAACCTATCAGATGAAGAAATCCAAAACTATACCCTGGCATACAGCTTATACAATCTCTACACAGACAATGCAATCAAAAGAAAAATATTTCAAAAGCAGCTGGATCTGTACTATCCTTCAAGCAGCAATATATTCGCATTTGATGCATCATGCCCTATTGGCTATATTGTCTTTGAAGGAAGCGACGGAGTGGTTTTAGGCGGGAAATATTTTCTAGTTTACACAATTCCCTTTTCCTTTTCGTTAACTACAAACAGCAATCTTGAAAGAGGAGATTATCTATCAATAAGCGCAAATTACACTCTTTATTATGATTCATTCCCGGATAACATTTCCATAAAAATTAAACAGCCGGACAATGAAGAGGTCTATGTTTATCTCTTAAAAAGCAGCAACTATCAGACAAGCTATTTAGTAAACCAGACAGGAACATATATTCTTAATGCAACGGCACAATCAGGCATTTATACCGATTACGCTTCAAAATACATTGACGTAGCTGAAGTAAAAAACATATCCTTTTCCACAGACAAAAACATATATTATGTAGGGGAAACTATTCACCTGGATGCAACCCTTTTGGAAAATGGAATTCCTCAACCAAGCAATGATGATATTGTGCAGATAAAATACGGCAGCACAATATATGCAATCAATGAAACTCTTGTAAAAACAAACAACACATGCGCATTTTCAATTCCTCTGGATGCTAATTTTTCAACAAACATATATACAGTTCTTGTTTCAATGAAAGGCGAAAACGGGAAAATCTACACAAAGGAAAAATCAATTACAATACATGAGCACCTTCCGCTCGGCTTTGCAGTAGTGCCTCTTTCCATAAATGTAACCCTCTCCGGAGAAAAAATCGAAAAAACAATAAATGTCTCCAATACCGGCGGAGAGAATATTTCTAACATAACCATAACTGTATCCGAAATATTGAAAGACATTGTCTCATTAAACACAACTTCATTTTCGCTGAATATTTCTGAATCAAAAACCATACATTTATTTATTCTTCCTTCTGCCTCTGAACTAACAGAAGGAGAAATATTGCTCACCACAACCGGATTTTACGAAAAAATAAATGTTGCTGTGCATACAGATATTTTCCGTTCCGCAGAACTAAAACAAAAAGAATACTCCTGTCAGGCATTGCTCGGAGAAGAAACAACAGTGCAATTGATGCTAAATAACACAGGCACTTCCTCTTTGGACAACATAACTTTCTTTCTTTCAGAAGGGCTGGACAATTATTTTTTTGATTCAACAATACCTGACTACATAGAGGCAGATGAAGAAAAAAGCCTGCTCTTTAATTTCGGCAATTTCAATGAAGAAGAAACGATTACCGGCACCATAACAATTAATTCAAACGGCATAGCCAATACTGCAGATATAACAATAATTGCTGTGGAAGACGTAAGCCCGACGATAGATGCAATAAAGAACAGAAAAGAGGAATTGGCATTGAGATTAGGCAATCTAAAATCAACAACTGAAAAAGACAGCATAGAAGATTTGTTTGATGAATTGCAGGCATCTGTCAGTGATTTAAACAGCGATTACAACAATCAAAATTATCTTGATGCAAAAGGAAAAATAGCGCCAATAGAAAACCAACTTGATTCCATTGAAGCTCTTATCATCCAAATAGAAAGTTCAGAAACTTCTGTTATAGAAGATTCATACTGCGGGGATGGAGTGTGCAATGCTGACGAAGATGAAAATATCTGCTCAGAGGACTGCTCAACCACTAATAATGAAAAGGTTCCCAGAAAAACATCATGGGTTATAATTGCCGGGATCCTTGTTGCAGTTGTTGTAGTCTTTATTGTTGCCACTTCGCTTGTTCCGGAAGACTACGCAGGCGATGAGGAGGAATAAATTTTCTCTATCAAAAAATCAGCTATCCGGCAAAACAATTTTTCCAGTTCAGGGTTGTAAACAATAACAGGAACCATATTAACAAGAGCATCTCCGAAGCTTTTGTCATAGTGAATTTTCGAGATTATCCTAATGCCTTTTTCATCTGCAAATGCGTGTATCTGTCCTACATAATCTGCATTTAAATCAAATTTGTTTATAATAATGTCGCATGGAATATTAAAATAAGAAATCAGTTCTACGGCTCTTTTAAGGTCGCTGAAACCGGATGGAGTGGGCTCCGTCACTACCAGGCAATAATCGCTTCCTGCAACAGATGCTATTACTGAGCAGCCAATCCCCGCAGCAGAATCAACAAGCATTATTTCTGCATTTTCCGAATTTGACATAGCCAATTTTTTTACTTCGGAAACTATTTTTCCAGAACCGCTTTGCCCCATCTTCAGCTGCCCAAAAACCACATAAAAACCGTATTTTATTTTCTCAATCCCGATTTTTGCATTTTTTACACTTGCTAATTCAACCGCCCCTGACGGGCAAACTAATTGGCACACTCCGCATCCCTCGCAGCCAAAATCTTTCAGGGCTGGTTTGTTGGTGCCTTCATCCCATTCAATTGCATCAAAAAAGCACATATCAATGCACTTTCTGCAGGAAATGCATTTGTCCGGGTTAAATCTTGCTATATTTCCCGTAGAAATTTCCCTTGCATTGCTCATACTTTCTTGCCCTACCCCGAAAACAAGCGGCAGGTTTGATGCATCTACATCGCAGTCGGCGCATATTATTTTTCTGGTCTTTGAAATACAGACTGCAAGAGAAGCGCAAATGCTGCTTTTCCCGACGCCGCCTTTCCCTGAAAGTACTGTTATTTGCTTCATAGTAGTAATGCTTCATAGTAGTAAAATGGGGTTACGAGGACTTGAACCCCGACTAATAGGTCTGGAGCCTATTGTGCTACCATTACACCATAACCCCTCTATTTTCAGATGATTATATTTTTATGGCCAACCTCTGGTGTTTTTTGTTGATAGATATTAAATAATCTTTTAATCAATAATTTAGTTACAACATTAAAAAATTATGCATGCATTAAAATTCATTGTCTTGGACAGCAATATTTCTTTCTATAATGTCTTTAACTTCTTCTATTTGCCTTTGGCTTTCAAGACCCATCATGATTATGTCTTTTTTATTTTTTTTTATTATGCAGTAAGAATTTTTCGGTCCTCCTTTTAACAAAGAGCATATCGTCACATCCATTTTTTTATTATAATTGCAAATTCCAAAAGAATCGGAAATTTTGCTCTCATCCTCTACAGGATTTTCCAGTTCATACTTTACGACGCTCTCCCTTACTCTTGTGCTTATTATATTGTAATCGCAGCCCATCTGGCTCATTCTCAAAAGAACTTTTTTCTTTGTGGCTTCAATATCATTGAAGTCCCTTATATTTGAAATAATCATTTTTCCGCTCTTGAAAACTGTAGTTACATAGTTATTTGGCGGTTTGCTGTCCCGATTGCAGACAATTATATAATCCTTTATTTCCGGCTCAAAAATTTTCTTTTCAAGTTTAAAAGTTATTTTCTGAAGAGGGATATTGCTGGAATTTAATTTGCACTCTATAGTTATGCTGTCAATATTTATATTAATCACTTTCGCCATTGTTTTTTAGCCTCTCTGGATTTTCCATCTCCAGAATCGGACCGAATAAAATGTAAAATCCCGGAAGCAGAATAATCAATTTTCCGGCATCGACAACAGCAGTTGCAATGCACGCAATTATAAACAAAACAGCAAGCAAAAATATCTTTTTTTTCTGTTTGTCTTTTATTTTCTTGAATGAAGGATATTTTATGTTGCAGACCATCAAAAAAGTCAATAATACAACAATGAACGCAATCAGATGCGCGCTAAGTTCGATATTTGAAATCACAAGCGCTGCAATAAACATGCCGGATGCATCTATAGGAATCCCCAGAAAATAGTCGCTTATGTTCGCTACATTAAATCTTGAAAGGCGGCTCATTCCACCAAGAACAAGCAAAAAAGAAATCAGGAGCCCTGTTGTCTGGAAAACATGCAATTCCGACAGGTATATTAAAGTTGCCGGGGCAACGCCAAAAGATATCAGATCAGCAAAAGAGTCAAGCTCTTTTCCAAAATCGCTTGTTGCTTTAAAGAATCTTGCAATTCTCCCGTCGAAAACATCCAGCAAAATAGCTATAATAATCAGCACCGCTGCATTGTAAAATTCTCCTCTGAATGAAAAAAGAATGGATGCAAAACCGCACAATGCATTTGCGTAAGTAAAAGAAGCAGGAAACATATATGCCGGATTTATTTGCGAATTTATTTTTTCCATATTCATTAAAGAAGATTATGTTTATATAACTTACCTAACTTAAAACCCGCCTATGCTCTTCATCATAGTCCCGAGTTTCCCTTTCATGAATGATTTGGACTGCATCTTCTTTGTCATCTTTTTTATCATCCTGAACTGCTTCAAAAGTTCCTTTACATCACTTGTCCTGACGCCTGACCCTTTTGCAATCCTCTCTATTCTCGACCGGTCTATTAGTTCAGGGTCAAGCCGCTCTTTTTTAGTCATGGAAGAGATTACTGCCTCATACATTTTCAGTTTATCCTCGCTCGTATCCATTACATTTTTTGGGATGTTTGCAGAACTGAATCCGGGAATCATGGACATCATCTTTGATAGGGAGCCCATTTTTTTTATGTTTTTGAGCTGTAGGTAAAATGTTTCCATGTTCAGCTCTCCTTCCATCATTGCTTCCATCTCTTCCTGATCAATGGCTCCCTGCACTTTCTCGAGCAGACCATGCAAATCTCCCATTCCAAGAAGTCTGGAGGTGAACCTTACTGGATCATACTCTTCAAAATCATTTATTTTTTCCCCTACTCCGATAAACACAACCGGAGCTTCTGCCCCATAGCAGCTTGAAAGGGCTCCTCCGCCTTTTGCAGAACTATCCATCTTTGTCAAAATAACCCCGTCTATTCCGCCCGAAACATCCTTAAATGCCCCTGCCAGATTTTTAGCAGCCTTTCCAATGTCTCCACTGCATACAAGATAAACAACCACATTCTTATTTGCTTTCGCTTTGGAAGCATCAATTATTGATTTTAGCTCTTTTTTCAGTTCATCATCAAAAGATGACCTTCCGGCAGTATCCACAATAATTATATCTTTTTTTGCAAAATGGTCTATTCCTTCATTCAAAACATCAATGACTTTATTCCTCTTTGCATCTTTTTCCCCGAAAACTTCTGCTTTGGTTTTTGAAGCAAACTGGGACAGCTGCTCGTAAGCTGCGGGCCTGTCCAGATCAGTGCATACAATGCCGACAGATAAATTTTTCCTGCTTATGTAATTTGCAAGCTTTACGCTCGCAGTTGTCTTCCCACTGCCATAAAGCCCGGCAAGAACAATGATGTCCTTATTGAAAGAAACAGTCTCCTTTTCTTTCCCCAGAATTCTTGTAAGCTCCTCATAGACCGCATTTATTATATGCTCTTTTTTTGTAATGCCTGTTTTTGGCTTTTTCATGGCTTCTTTGCGAATGTTTTTTGACAGCTCAAAAACAAGGCTTATGTCAACGTCTGCCCTTATCAGATTCCTCTGGATTTCCTTTATAAGCGCCTCTGTTGCTTTTTTGTCGCCAATGCCAAGATTGAATTTTGAGAGAGCATCCTTTATTTTTGAAAACATAATAGTACTTAAGAAGAACAATTAAATAGCTTTTTAAAAATCATGCTTTAATAAAAAAATAGATTTTATATTATGGAAGAAAAGCATATGCTGGAATTGTGTGACGAAATAACACATATTACAGAAACGATTAAAATGCCAAGGAAAATCAGGGAAAATCTGGTTAAATGCGTGGATTTGCTGAAAGAAAACGGCAAAAATAATACAGAAAAACAGAATAATGTAATGCTTATTCTTGAAGAAATCAACACAGTAAAAACCATTCCTCCCATGCTTAGGACAGAGATATGGAATTTGATTGGAAAAGTGGAATCAAATGAAAGAGCCAACCTATGAAAAGCAATGATTTTGAAAGAATTGCCGTTCCTATTTACCTTATATCCTGCCTGTTAATTATGCTTTGCTGGATGAAATATGAAATTATAGGTCTTGCGGCATCTTTTTTGATATGCCTTTTACCCATTGTAAAATGCTCGAAAAAATACTGGTGCGGCTCAGAAGAATTTGGTCTCGATGGCTACGGAATGTATCATGAAAGCGTTCTTTTTAGATTAACAAAGAGGAAAAGAAAATAAAGTATAAGGCATAAATAATGCAATTGATAGTGATGTGGGTTATGTAACATATTACCCGAAGATTTTGCTTTTCGAAATTTATATAAATAAGAAGTGTAATTTATTATGATGAATAAAAAAATTTGCTTGGGAATCATCGTCCTATCGGGAATACTGTTAATTATTGGATGTGTACAAAAAAATGTACAATCAGAAAGAGTACAATTATCAAATGAGTTAAATTTATCTGATTTTCCAGAAGCTTTCAGTGAAAATACATATATTGTTGTTGGAGATGCAACATCACAACATGAGATGGATATTGCTGAAAAGATATCATCTTATACAGAAAAGAATACAGGACAGAAACTTGAAATTAAAGAATCTTCTGCAATAAACAAAAAAGATAGAAATGAATATAATTTTATTCTTATTGGACAGACAGATCCCATAGATAACAATATGATTATAGATATTTATGAAAAACACAACACAAAAAGTATTAGAACTCTTGAAATTGAAGGAACAAATAGTTATGGGCAAGGTACGGCAAAAGGACATATTTTACTTTTCAAAAATCTGTGGTCTAATGATGATAGATATATCTTAGTTATTATTGGTTTTGATGAAAAAGGACTTGATTTTGCAGTTGATGTTCTTTTAA
Organism: Candidatus Nanohalarchaeota archaeon; assembly: GCA_003660905.1. Lineage (GTDB taxonomy): Archaea > EX4484-52 > EX4484-52 > EX4484-52 > EX4484-52 > EX4484-52. The sequence continues at coordinate 15,590 of QMVB01000004.1, forward strand.
ATCATACTTATATTAAATCAGTAGATGATGTCGGGCTATATATGGGCAGATATCCAAAAGATTTTATTCAATCATCATCATATCTTACAAAAAGAGTTGCTTCTAATATTGCATCTGAATATATTACTCATCATTGTCAGACATACCCCGAAGGAGTATTATCTGTTGAATTCATCTCTGAAACAGAAAATTCTTACTTATTTGATGGTTGCGGAAAAATATATATAAATAAAGATACAGGTAAAATAAAAGAGGTAAACTAAAGCCACAAAATCGTATGTGTAATAGGAAAATTGGTTTTGAGTCTCTCAAAACTCACCCAATACAAGAATCTATCCTGCAATTCAAAATATTAACAAAAAGAAGTTAGATGGAGTGTTATCTGGGAAATAAGCCATTAATTTTAGAAAATATCTAATTATGAAATAATCAGAAAGAATTTAATATTTGTTATCTATTATCCAGATTTTTTGCTTCACAAAAACTTCTCAATCACATAGGTTTAGAAACATTTGTTTTTACTATCGCGCCATATACTCAGCATTATCCTGCGCTGTGATATAAACTCAAACTTTTTTCTTCAATTCATCAAGTTTTTTTTCAACAGAACTTATTGCAGAAAGAAGAGCTTTTTTCTCATCCTTTGCCTTGAAAATTAGTTTTTGGTTGTCTATCAAAAAATGCCCTCTTTTTTGGGCAGAAAATGAGACGCCTTTCACGTTCCACAATTCCTCGCAAAGAAGAGTGCTTATCCCGCATGAATCTTCCCTGAATTCAACCACAACAAAGCCATCCTTGTTCTTGCTAAAAATGCATTTTGCCTCTTTCTCTTTTGGCTTGGCAGTTTTTGCTTTTGGCTTCGTTTCTATTGCTGAATCTTTTGCTTCTTCTTCTTCAGGTTTTGCTTCGACTTCATCTGTTTTCTTTGGCATAGAACTAATATAAAGCACAAGTTTTAAAAAAGTAAATAAAAATATTCTTGTATGAAAAGATCAAGAGGATTCAAAAATAAGACAAGGCGATTGTTGAGGCACAAAAAAGCAACCACAATTACAGAGAGAATGAAAATCTTCAAAGTAGGGGATGCTGTAGTTATAAAGATAAATTCTTCAATTGCTAAAGGATGTCCTCATCCACGATATTATGGGGTTTTTGGCAGAATCAGTGAAGAGCGCGGAAGGGCTTATGTTGTGGATGTAAATGACAAAAACAAGAAAAAGCAGATAATTTCCGCAAGAGAGCATTTGATTCTTTCGAAAAGCCCATCTTAGCTTTCTTTCTTTCAGTTTAACTATTTTTATTGCACATAGAAAGCAATAAAAAGCTCAAAAGTAGTGTTTTGCATAAAGCTTTTTTATGATATTGAGAAGGAGCAGGATGTCTTTTCTTGCGTTTAGATTTGCTTCAATATAAGGCAAATATCTTAGAAAATAGAGGGGCAATAATTTCGGGATACTACAAAATCAATCCATCTTGTCACAAGAAATATAAAATATTATTTATTATAGATATATGGAAATTTACGGACCTGTCCCTTCATGGAGACTTGGAAATTCATTGGGTGTTGACTTGGTAGAGCCGCCCAAGGGTTACTCGAAAATATGCTCATACGACTGCCTTTATTGCCAGTTAGGCCACAATACATTTAGGACAATACACCCAAAAACCATGGATGTTTCCGAGCAGGAGTTTGATGTTTTGAGAGAAAAAATAAAACAGACAAAGCCGGATTACATAACTTTTTCGGGACAGGGGGAGCCGACACTTAATTTGTCTTTGGGGCGCGTGGCAGATAAGATAAAACAGATGACAGATATTCCTCTTGCTGTCCTGACCAACGGCTCTCTTATTTCAAACAAGGAAGTAAGAAGAAGCTTGAACAAATGCGATTTGGTAATAGCAAAAACAGATGCAGGCACGCAAAGATTATTTAGAAAAATAAATCAACCATGCAGGGGAATTAACTTAAATAACATAGTTGAAGGCATCAAAGAGATACATGTACGGGTCGCAATACAGACATTATTATTTTCATTCAAAAAATTAACCAATGTAGATGAGGAAAGTATCAAATCATTGATAGAGATTTACAAAAAAATAAATGAAGTAAAGCCTATAGAAATATTCCTTGGGACTGCCTACAGACCATCAGGCAGTGAAAAAATAATGGCATTGACTCCCGAGAGGCTGGAAGAAATTGCAGGGCAGATAAATAGAGAAACAAAGATACAGGTTGTTTATTATAAAAAAAATGAACCGGTTGTTGTTAGGGGCGAAAGACATAAAACAGAAGAAAAAGAATTTCTGGATTTATTGAAGCGCAGACCATGCACAAAAGAAGATTTGATTACACGGTTCGGAAAAGGAAATCTTAGAAAAATAATAGATGATTTTGTTGAGAAAGGGCAGGTGAGCACACGAATTAAGCAAGGAGTTGTGTATTATTTCTACAATAACGAAGAAGAAAAAGCATAATATTTAAACAATCAAGAAAAAGGAACTCTATTTTATACTGGGCATTATTGCAATGATTGGCTATAGAGTAATTGCCATCATTTCTTTTCTGGGTGTTTTACAGGCAAAAATATATTGCTATGAAATGTTTTGAATATTCGGCAATTGCCGGGGTTAGTACATGTTTTGCTTTTATCGCGTTTGTTTCTTCTGTCACTATTAGTAAAATAAGCGTTGTAACAACATTGAAGGGTTTGAGTTTCTTGATAACAATAATAGGAAATAAGCTTTACGCAGGGGTTGTGTTTGGTGCGGCGGATGTTGTTTTGATTGGACTATGATTTTTTTGAAATTTTATTTTCCTAATATAACTCTATAATTGTACTCCTCAGAAGGAACAAGAAATCAAGTTTATCTTCTTATTTGGTTAATTTATAAAAATATCGAGTAATATCTAATTTTATCTCATTAAAATCTCCTGACAATTTATCTCTTGGATAAGGGAGTTTATTTTCTATAATTCTCTCTACTCTTGAAGGTATTTTTGAAAGGATGATTATTCTTTGAGCAAGAAATATTGCTTCTTCTATATTGTGGGTGATAAAAATAACTGTTTTTTCCGTTTTTCCCCATAGTTTTATAAGTTCTGTCTGGAGAGTGTTTCTTGTCTGCGCATCCAAGGCTCCAAACGGCTCATCCATCAATAGCAATTCTGGATTTACAGCCAAAGCACGCGCTACAGCAACTCTTTGCTTCATCCCGCCTGACAGTTCAGATGGATAATGATCTTTAAAATCACTTAAATCCACAAGTTCAAGATATTTTTCAGCGATTTTTGTCTGCTCCTGTTTTTTTACTCCTTTCATTTCCAAACCGAAAGTAACATTTTCAAAGATAGTTCTCCATGGAAATAATGAAAATTCCTGAAATACCATCCCCAAGCGAGATTCCACTTCTTCAATATTTTTGCCGTCTAAGTTTATACTTCCACTGGAAAATTGCTCCAGTCCCATAATTATTCTTAGCAAAGTTGTCTTCCCGCAGCCGGATGGACCCAGAATGCATACAAATTCTGATTTTTTTACATTCAGATTTATATTATCCAATACCAGCAATTTTTTACTGTTTCTTTTATATGTCTTGGAAATATTTTTTAATTCAAGTTGATACATAATCATATTTGTGCTATATTGGTATGGCTTTGCCATTTAAGTAGTCGTGCCTCTATATATTTCAATATTCTGTCTATCGCTATACCTATTGTGGCAAGAATAAACATATACAAGGCAACCCTGTCCATCATATGAAGAGCATAATACTGCCACAGCATGTTTCCGACACCAACATTGTCCATACCGTAATTATCCAATCCAAACATCTCTGCTGCAACTACGCACATCCAGCCAATGCCGATGGATATCCTTATGCCGGAAAGAATATAAGGGAATGAAGAAGGCAATACAACATGCCTTATCAGGTCTTTGTTTTTTTTGCAACCCAGCACCTTTGCTGCTTCAACAAGCAGGTTTGATGTATTCCTGAATCCTGTGTATGTATTTGTCAAAATAGGAAATAATGCGCCGATAAATATAATGAATCCGGCAGAATAATCTGAAAGTCCGAACCATATTATAGCAAAAGGAATCCATGCCAAAGGCGGAATTGGTCTCAACATTTCAATAAGAGGATTAAAGAACCGGTCTGCGTTTTTATACCACCCCATTAATGCCCCTAATGGGATTCCAACAAGAAGAGCAAATAAAAGACCTGTTGATAAATGGAGCAGACTAACACCAATATCTATAGGGATATTGGCGGATAATTTGAAGAATGCTCTAATTATATCTGCTATTGATGGAAGAAGCAGAGGGTCATTTATAACATATTGGGCGATTAACTGCCAGATAAATAAAAATAAAAAAATAGAAAGTGCCTGGATTTTATATTTTTCTATGCGTTTTTTGAACATGTGATTCTTCATTTAATTGTTTATGCTATTTCGTCATAAAATTGCATATCGAATAAATCTTCCTGTTTTGGCATTGTTTCAATGTAGCCCAAATCATACTGCACTTGGGCAAAGGAAAGCACGGAATCTGCAATACTATGAGGGTCTACTATCCAGCCGCCATCCCAATTGTCTAAAGAATGTTGTATTACTTCCTCTGAAAGCCCTATTTTTTCTGAGCATATTTTTTTTGCGTCATCTGTGTTTGAATAAATGTAATTTGTTGCCTTGATATGCGTTCTTAAAATTTCTTTTACCATATCAGGATGCTCTCTTATAAGATCGCCGCTGGCAACGATAACGCAACAGGCATGCTCCGGCCACATTGCGCCGGATAATTCCACAATTTTTCCTTTTTCATCCAGTTCTATTTTTGCAGGGGAGGGAGCCGGAAGAAAAACGCCATCTATCCTGCCTGCTTCTATTGCTGTTATGGCATCCCCCGGACCCATAGCAACAATTCTTAAATCTTTGTCCGGATCAATGCTGTTTTGTTTTAGCCAGTGTTTAAGGACACTGTCCTGTATAGAGCCAGGAGGAAATGTTGCGATTTTTTTACCGATAAGATCCTCTGGTTTAGTATAAGACTGCGCAAGTTCATTGCTCAATACCAATCCAGACCCATTGGTCTGGACTGCCGCGATTATTTTAGCATCAAGCCCTTTTGAAATAGCACTAATTGCCGGAGCAGCGCCAACATATGCAAAATCAAGTTCTTTTCCTATCATTGCCTGCATTTCTGGAGGACCGCTTGGAAACAATTTATCCTCTACTTTTACAATGCTGTATTTGGAAAGGTCGCTTTTCCACCAGCCTTTGTCCATTGCTATCATTTCTGCAACCTGATGGGTGCTTGGCTGAACTCCTATTGTAAGGGCAGTCAATTTTGCATCTCCGGGTTGGGAGGATGTGCATCCACTTGCCACTGCAATCAAGACAACTGCAGTAAACAATATATAAATTTTATTGTTTTCCATGACTAAACTAGATAAAAAAAGATTTAAACCTTTCCTTTTTTATATAAAAAATATCCAAAATAGGAAAAATATTTAAATATATTATACAATAGTATACTAATATGTTATCAAAAAAAATATTTGATATGAATTTTAAAGAGGCGCTTAATAGTGAATTGAAGCAGAGAAAAATGACCATAAGCGAACTTTCAGCTAAAACAAAAATACCTAAAGCAACCCTGTATAAAATAACTTCAGGGGAAAGGGACCCGAGATTTTCAACTGTAAAAAAAATAATAAATGTGATAGAACCTAAAAGAGATAGGTTTATTGCGATAATTGCAACAAGATTTTTATTAGAACATTTGGAGAATAATGAGATAGAAATAGATGGAAGAAAATACAAAATAAAAGAATATTATGTAAATTCATTTGAAGAAGCAGTTATCTGCGCAATTTCTGCTGAAAAAAAAGGGGCTTCTGGTATTATTTGCGCTCCGCTCATTGCTTCTGTTTTTGAGAAAATTGTGGATATTCCTGTTGCTACGATGAAGCCAAAAGAGGATGTGATAGAGAAGGCTGTTGTGGATGTAGTCAAAAAAATATAAACAGCGTTATATTTTTTCTTTCAGGTTTTTGTCTGTCAATGCGAGGATTCTCACAGCCGCAAGAGCCGCATTTTTCGGATTCAGCACGCACATCGAAGGCACTTTGGATGGCATCCTTAATGTTGAATGAACATCAATCAGATAATTCCGGTCATTCAAGGGAGGGCAGGCAATTACTGGATTTTTTGTATTTGCCGCCACAATACCACTAAGACCGTTCGAGAGTCCTGCAACAGTGATATAAACAACATTGTCAAATTTTCTGTCATATTCGCCAATCATCTTTAAGACAAGAGCTGGCGTCTTATGAGCAGATGCAACTTTCTTTTCATATTTTACGCCCATGCTGATTAACTCATCCTCTATTTTTTTTACAAAATCTTTGTCGCTTTCAGATCCCATTATTATTACTATTTTATTTTCCATATTAAAATACCTCTCCTGTCAATTTTTCGTACATGTCAATATACAATCTGCTTGTCTTTTCAATCAAGTCATCGGGCAGCGGCGGGATTTTTGGAATCTCTTCTCCTGCTTCCCTTGCCTTGTCCAACTTTTCCTTAAATCCTATATCTATGTAATGCTGTCTTACAAACTCCTTGCTCAACTCAACAATGTTGCCTTTTTCATATTCTGCCATGTCCCAGAACCGGTCTTCATCTGCTGTGCCGAATCCGTCGATTACTATCAAGTTCCTGTTTTCATCAAAGGCAAATTCCTTTTTGCCGTCAACATGGATAAGATTGTTCTTCTCTATTGTTTTGGCAATTATTTCATCTATCTTGATTATTGTGCTCTTTATATTTTTAAATTCCTCTTTCGATAGACCTGCCATCTTGATTGCCTCCTCATCGCTCAGTTCCCGATCATATTCTTCCAGCTTTGTCGTGCATTCAATAAAAGGGACAGGCAGCCTGTCGCCGTATTTCACTTTATGATCTTCCTCGAAACCAAGCCAGGATGCGCTTATTTTACCTGCCTTTACTTTCCTGTAAAGCGAGCCGGCCACATAATATCTTGCAATAACTTCCAGGGGGATTAAATAATTAAGCGTTTTTTCATTTATCTTGTCGTAATCTCTGATTACATCTACTTTTCTTACCCTCATTTTATCCGGCGCTGTCAGTTCAATGAAATGGTTTTTTATGTTGTTTTTTTTGAGTTCTTCAAACCAGAACGCTGTTGTCCTGCAGAGCGTCTCTCCCTTGCGCGGAATCATGGAGGGGATTATGCAGTCAAAAACAGATATATTGTCAGTAAAGACAAATTCCAGTTCATTGTTGCCGGCATCATAAATCTTTTTGACTTTTCCTGATTTTATAAAGCCCATGCAATTACTGAATCTAAAATCTTTTAAAATTATAATCTAATAAAAAATATGGAAAATATAAATGAAGAAGAAAAACAGGAGGATGATTCTAAAATAAACGAAAAGGATAAAAAAGAGAATGATTTTAAAAAACCCGAAGAAGAGCCAAGCATAGATTCCATTCCCGGGGTTGGTCCCAAAACAGCAGAGAAACTAAAAGAAACAGGATACGGCAACATGATGGCAATTGCAACTGCAAGCGCAGCAGAAATCAGCGCAATCTGCGAAATAGGTGTGCCAACAGCAAACAAGGTTATTGCTGCTGCCCGCTCAATGCTCAACATGGGCTATGAAACAGGGTTGGATGTTCTTGAAAAAAGAGGAGACATACTTAAAATATCAACAGGAAGCAATTCATTTGATGAACTTCTTGGGGGGGGATTCGAGAGCAGCTCAATTATAGAATGCTACGGAGCATTTGGCTCTGCAAAAACCCAGATTGCCCACCAGCTGGCAGTAAATGTGCAACTGCCCATAGAGCAAGGTGGCGCAAATGGCGCATGCCTTTATGTTGATACAGAACACACTTTCCGCCCTGAAAGAATAATAGAGATGGCTAGAGCAAAAGAAATGGATGAGAAAAAAATACTTTCAAATATTTACGTGGGAAAAGCATATAACAGCGACCACCAGATTCTGCTTGTTGAAAAAGCAAAGGATATGATAAAAGAAAAGAACATAAAATTAATAATTGTTGACTCTTTGATGAGCCATTTCCGGTCGGATTATATAGGGAGAGGAAGCCTTGCAAACCGCCAGCAGAAATTAAATACACACCTGCATACATTGAGCAAACTTGCAGATGCTTTCAACCTTGTCGTGTACATCACGAATCAGGTCATGTCAAAGCCGGATATGCTGTTTGGAGATCCAACCCAGGCAGTAGGCGGTCACGTTCTGCATCATGCAGCGACATTCAGGATATACCTGAGAAAAAGTAAGGGAGATACCAGGGTTGCAAAACTTGTTGACAGCCCTAATCTACCTGACGGAGAAATCCTCTATAAAATAACAACAAATGGCGTAGAAGATATGTAAAAAACTGTCTTCAGTAGCTAATCCAGAAAGATTCGCGCTTATGGCTGGCAAATTTAACTTAGAATTACCAAAATTCAATATCCCGGAAAATACACTTTCTCAATCTTATGATTTTTCATCAATTTCAGGCATTGGCTCAAATCCGAATACAATATTCTATGCTGCGGTAGTTATCCTGATTGCATCTGTTGTCGCATCCCTGCTGTATAAATCAAATAAAAAAATTGTTCCGACAAGCGGAGATTCTATGCAGCCGACAATTTCAAATCCCGGTCTGGTTGAATCAGACAGGAATTATTACAATCATTTCCAGCCGGAAATCGGGCATATTGTTGGAGTAATGTTTGATACTGCATGGACAGAAGATTACATAAATACATCTATATTTTATTATGAAATGATATTGAACAGGAAATTGCAGGAAGCGGAAAAAGAATATTTAATGAACAATATCCGCAATGATCCGGTTGTGCTGGGACAAGCCTATCTCGGCAAAAGAATAAGAGCAGTGCCGTCCAATAAAATAGAATTCAAAAACGGATATTTGCACATAGATGGCTCAAATATGCACTATCGCCACAAATTCTTTGACATTGAGCAGGAGCATATTTTGAGGCTGACAAACAATGGCGTTGTCCCTCAAAACTATTGCCTCGTCCTCTCAGACAATGCAGATGTTAAAAATGGTTTTTTGGTTGATTCGCGCGTATTCGGTCTTGTTCCTTTCAGGCAATTGCTTGAACGCACAACAAAACTATTCAAAAAAACAGACAAAGGAGAAGTAAAAATTGACAAGTATTTCAGCTAATATACTGTGTTATTGGAAATTGCGGGGCCTTATGAAACTTTGCTAACTTTAAAAAAATATAATTATGACTATGGAAAAGAAAATTAAGATTGGATTAATTAGTCTGGCAATTATTGCGATGATTTTAATTACAGGATTATGGCCACTACAAAAGCAACAGGTTAAATCACAAATGATTGTTTTGAATAAAGAACTATGTCCTGACTGTGAACTTGGATTAATTGATTCTCATTGGCAAAATAACGATTTAATTATTGAAGGGGTTTTCGCTATCAATGGTTGCCCGGGAGAGGTTATTTATGAATCTGAAGTATCAAATGATAATTTAAATGTTGTATTGAAAGATGAAGGTCTTTGTAACCATATGGGAAAACAAAAAA
>QMVB01000005.1 GCA_003660905.1 Candidatus Nanohalarchaeota archaeon
CAAAGGAAACAATGCCACAACTGCAAACAACACAGCCACAATAATAACAAGTTCAGCAGTAAGTGATGGAGTATATAATTGGTATATTAATTGTTCAGCGGGAGGATTTACAAATCAATCTGAAATAAGAGAAATAACAATAGATACAATTCCTCCAAATATAACAATTTACTCCCCGGAAAACACGACCTATGCAACAACCTCAGTGGATTTAAATTACACAGCAACGGATTTAAATAATATTTCATGGTGCGGGTATTCTTTGGATGGAAATAATAATATAACTCTAACTGATTGCAATAACATAACTCTAACTAATTTAACCGAGGGTCAGCATAATATAACTGTATACACAAATGACACAGCAGGAAACACAAACAGCACAAGTATTATATTTACAGTAGACACAATCGACCCATACGTAGAAATCCACCTGCCAACCACCACAATCTACAACACAACCACATTAGACCTAAACTACACATCTTCAGACACAAACCTAAACACGACATGGTACGAATACAACAGCACAAACACAACCCTTACAGCAAACACAACTTTTACCGCTCTAAACAACCAACAATCCACACTAATCTTATGGGCAAACGACACAGCAGGGAATGTAAACTCAACGAGCGTAACTTTTACGGTTGATGCAACAGAACCTTATGTAGAAATATTCTCTCCAACAAATACAACCTATGATTATGATTCAAATCTTCCTCTCAATTACACATCAACAGATGAGCACCTAAACACAACATGGTACTCTTTAAACAGCGGCGCAAACATTACCTTAACCCAAAATACAACCTTCAATGTATCAAGCGACGGTCAGCACTATATTGACCTGTATGCAAATGACACTTTGGGAAACACAAATCATACAAGAATATATTTCAGCATCCACACACAATGGCACACCACATTGGAACTAAACGACACACTTTCTATGAGAGGAAAGACTATATGCACAAACGGAATCATTGTAGACACATACGGCAATAACCTCACATGCGCAAACTGCCTGAATATCACGTGGGGAACTACACTTCACCAAGACTTGAATGTAACAGATGGCATCTATAATGACACATACACAATTGCAAATTCTGACAACGACATGGCAATCACGCTAAATGTAAGCTATTCTAACAAGGACGGCTCAAATACAACTGCCTTGACAATCAATCCAACTTATACAGTAAATGTAAACTGCACGAATTACCTCCTGAACAAAAACAGTTCAATAAACTGCTCTGCGCAAATTTACGATATTGATTCTGTTTTGATGACTTCAGGCATAGCTCTTGACTTTAAGTTGAATGAAAATAACACCTTCAATTACACAGACACAATTTATCCATATCTTTGGAGTTTTAACGCTCCGGATATCGTCGGGACATATACAATATATGCAAACACATCAGATTCATGCAATAACACAGGGCAGAACAATAGTTTGACATTTACTGTAAGGGAACTTAACTTAAATCTTCAAAAGGACATTAAAGTACTGAACAACAAGGCGCAGTATGAGTCTTCTGATATTATTTTTGCAAACACAAATACCGGTGAATTTGTATCAAAGATAACAATACCGATCAATGTAACAGACCGCCAAAATCACAGCCAGAATAATGCAAATCTTACAATCAGATTAATCGCGCCAAACAATTCTGTCATCTGGACAGAACAAAAACAAACCTCTGGCGGTCTTTACAATCACAATTTCAATTTAACGGGTTTTGTTCCAAACAAGTCGGGTCAGTACACAATTGCAATTAATGCGACAGACAATAAATCAATAAGAGGAACACAGAACATCACATTCAATGTATCATTCTGGAAAGTTGAAATATGGTATAATACTAGTCTAAGCCCGTTTATGCTGGGAGAAAAAGTGTATTTCAATATAACAACTTATTACAGCGATACTTTAACAAATGTGCCGGATATTGAGGCACAGTTGAGGGATGACAACAGCATTCCTCAGAGATACCGCCACTACCCCCAAAACATCACAAACTACGCAACCGGAAAATACACAGGCAACTTCACGACAGGAGACATAACACTCGGCGACTACTTCCTCTACATTAAAATCATCAATAACTCAATGACTTTAGCCGAAGACAAGCACGCAGATATAACAATAGGAGAAGACACCGAATCCCCCCAATTCTCTGGCAACAAAACCAGCCCAAACGCACCAACACCATACACAGGACAAAACCAGTTCAACATAACCGTCTCAGACAATACCGGAACAATCCACACAGTAATCCTCCAACTAAATACAACAAACCATACAATAACAACATACCGAACCATCAACTCAACCCACTACGAATACCACACAACCCTTCCTCTAACCCCTGATACATACGCATACCGTTGGTATGCCAATGACTCATCCAACAACATGAGCTCAACAATACAGTGGAACTACACTATAACAAAAGCGCCTGCATCCATAAACCTCTACCTAAACGGAACCCAAAACAGCACAACCTATGAGAAAGGCGACGCCATAAACATAACCGCAACAATAAACATCACAGGAAAGCAGATACAATTATGGACCAACTTCAGCGGGACGCACACAAACATCCAAAACGCAACAACCGCTTTAACAAACATCACAGATTCATCAACCCTCAATACTTCAACATACAACATCACAGCATTATTCACAGGCGACGAAAACTACACTTCCTCATACACAACATACTTCATAACAATCTCAGACACAGAGGGGCCGTCAATAACCGACCTCAACAAGATAGACCTACTGGAATACAACACACAACAAAATATCTCAGCAACAGTCACAGACATAGACGGCGTCTCTTCTGTATCAATTCAAAGAGACAGCGCAAATTATACAATGAACCCCGGCTACTGGTATGCATGGACTCCCACGCAAATTCCCGGCTCAATCATCAGTTTCATAATCTTCGCAAATGACTCCAACAACAACTGGAACACCTTATCATCTTCCTTCACCATCACAGACACAACCCCGCCGACAATCAATAGCATAGACATAATTCCTCTTGTATCTCAGCTCGGAAGCACGATAGATGTAAATGCATCTGCAACAGACAATTACTTAATCCATGTAATAAATGCGACAATCACAAAGCCGTCCCTAAACACAACCACTTTAATTTTGAATACAACATACACCACAGAAGAGGACGGCAACCATTCAATAACTGTATTTGCAAACGACACTTCCGGCAATGTTGCAAATTCGACATCCTACTTTATCGTATTGAACCCGGCAAACATAACCCTGACCCCTTCTGCATACACTACGACAATATCAATAGGTGCATCAAACACGACCAACCTGACCGTAAACAACACAGGAGGTATAGACTCGACTGTGAACCTGTACGACAACAGCCCCTCATGGATAACATATTCAAACACCACATTTGGTTTAGAAAACAATTCTGCAGTAAACATAACAATAAACATAACTGTCCCGCAAGGCACAACGCCGGATGACTACATCTATCTCATAACAGCTAATTCCTCATCAGGCACAGACATCACAACACTATACTTCATAGTGCCTGACGAGCAGGCGCCTGTCATACACAATGTATCATACTGCAACATCACTTATGGACAGACTCAGTCAATCACCGTAAATGCAACAGACAACAAGCAGATACATTCATACTGGATTAATCACAACGGCACAAACTGCACAATGCAGGACAATTCATACACCTACACACCACAGGCAATAGGCATAATCTCCTTTACAATCTATGTAAACGACACAGCAGGCAATACAAACTCAAGCACAGGACTCTTTACAGTAACAGATGCAGATGCGCCAACAATAACCTCTTATTCACTCAGCCCGAAAGCAGTTATCCTAAACAACAATATCTCCATTAGTCTGTCTGCATCAGACAATTACGAACTTAACTGCACTTGGGCAAACATCACTTTGCCTGATTCATCCACAACTACTGTATTTCTCCCTGCAAACTACAATGCAACCCAGACAGGAAGGCACAACATAACATTCTTTGCAAATGACTCTTCCGGCAACGAGGCAAATACCACAGATTACTTTATATCAGAGAATGCAGTTGCATTCAATGGCAGCATAATCAACAGCAGCTTTGCCAGCATAGAATCAAACATCACTGTCTATTTTTTAGAAACAGATGAAATCATAAGCAGCACAAATGCAACCGGCAACTTCACGTTCAATATCCCGGATTATATCTATGATATAAGATGGACAATCAACAGCACTTCAGTGCAGCTAAATAATGTCAACCTGTCACAGAACAGCCAAAAGCATGTGATTCTTGATTTGCCTCTGCCGGCAGGATATCTGAGGGCATGCGCTGTCAACACGACATATTCTTTTGCCAATGCAACAATGATTTTGTCTTACAACAATACAGCATACACTAACGAGAATTACCTGTCTGTATACAGGTGTTCAGACTGGAATTTTGCAGCAGGCGCATGTTCTTCATCATGGCAGGGATATGCAAATGCTTATCAAGGCAAATCCTCTATGTCCTTTAGCGTATATGTAGACTCCTTTTCCGCTTATGCCCTGAAGCAGGATTCCTACTGCGGCGACGGGATCTGCGATGTTTCTGAATCGTGCTCATCCTGTCCTGCTGACTGCGGTTCGTGCGGCGGAGGCTCTTCTTTGGAGGAAATGAATATCACAATCACAGGGAATTGCGTGAATGAGAGTATTGTTTTTGATACGCCTCCAAATGCGAAGATAAATGTCTATAGGGGTAAAACTATTATTGCTTCGCATATGTTTAGCGCATATGCAGATGATAAAGGTACGGTTTCTGTCATATTGAATGAGACTGGTTTTTACACCATCTGGATTATTGCAGATGGATATATAACTTTTGAGACAACAATAGAGGTTGTTGAATGTATGGAAGAAGAAGTTGTTGTCTATGAATGCTTCACTTCTGGCGACTGTTATGATACAGAAGTTTGCCGGGATAGAGAATGCATTGATGTTGAATGCAAATGCGGTTTTGTCGAATCTCATGAATGCATTGAATACGAGTGCTGCTCTGATGAGGAGTGCCTGCCGCTTGAGTGCATAAATCATAGTTGTGTTGATGTTGTTGATGAGGAAGAAGCGAGTGTGAAAGGGGGTGAAGACCAGGTGCATGAAGAATCTTTAGATGTGCCGCCGGGAGAAGAAGAGAAGTCATCAAAGTGGTTTGTGTGGATTCTACTATCCTTAATTGGATTTATATTGCTTTTTTTCAGAAAGGCTAAATAAATACCTTTAAAAATTTTTTTTAAGTATTCTCCTATGAAAGCAGTAATTTTGGCTGGTGGAAAGGGAACCAGATTAAGACCCTTGACATATGCTGTTCCAAAGCCGTTGCTTCCGCTGAAGCAAAGACCCATAATAGAGCATATAATGATGCATTTGAAGAGCCACGATATAAAAGAATTTATAATTACAATTGGCTATCTCGGGTACCAGATAAAGAATTATTTCCATGATGGCAAGGATTTGGGCGTTTCAATAAAGTACGAGGAAGAAAGACAGGCACTCGGAACTGCGGGATGCCTTTATGCACTTAAAGACCAATTAAAAAAAGAACCGTTCATTGTGATGGGGGGAGACAATTTTACAAATATGGACATAACAAAAATGGTACAATTTCATAAGGAAAAAAAAGCGGCAGTTACAATAGCGCTAATTGAGATGAGCATCCCTGTAGATTTTGGCGTTGTTGAAATTGACAAGGACGGGGCAGTAGAACGGTTCAGGGAAAAGCCAAGTTTCGATTATCTGGGTGCCACAATGATTTACTGCGTAAGCCCGGAAGTGCTAAAATATGTAAAAGAAGGGGATGATTTTGCAAAAGATATTTTCCCGCAGTTGATGGCTGATGGTAAAAAAATATGCGGCTTTAAATTCAGGGATTTGTGGATAGATATCGGCAAGATTGATGAATATTCCAAAGCAAATGAAATTGCAGAAAAGTATTTATGATTCATCATGGCATGGTTTCGTACTTTGCCGCCCAGAGATAATCTGCATAGATAATCATTGTGAATTGTAGGAGATAATAATGGAGTGCAGAGTTATAATAATCCGGTTTTTGTTTAATGGACCTGTTGCAATATAATCTCCCTACACACATAATCCATTCACTTTATGTTAAAACAATCAATCATTTAAATTCAAAATAATAATTCCATAATCCGATGCAATCATCATAATCCTATCATTAAATTTGTCCTTTTTATTGCGAAAAACATCTGTTGTTATTCTTAACCGTTTAATGCCTCCAATGGCATGCTCTGCCTTTACCCTAAAACCAATTATAATTTGATTGTTTTCTTTCTCATTTTCAGTTAATTCTTTTCCTTTTGGCTTCTTTTTTGGCATAATAATATTTATGTCCGGATAATCCTTTTTCACACCCATATATCTCAAATCCATCCAGAAATTATGTTTTTTGGAGTTTATATCCAGAGGCATTTTATTTTTAAACATGCTGTAGTCGTGTTTTTTACCTTCGACAGTAGAATCAAGATAAACGATTCTTTTGTTCTTGTCCGATATGATTGTATTTTTTCGCGTATGCCTCTTTTTCTTGCCGGGATAATTGTTTTTTTGTCTGTCTCTATCTTTTGGTCTCTGTATTGGTCGCTCTGTGCCGTCAACAAAAATGTCGGAAAGTTCAGGAAATAATGAAATCAAATCCTCTGGAGTTCTGATTTGCCTTTTTGGCAAAACGAGTTTTCTGCCAAGAGTTTGCTCTAAAATAGGGTTAATCTTTGAATGTTGCGCAATGAATTTGATCTGTTTAAATTAAACATAAAGCCCAACAAATCCAATGTTGGGCAACATTTGAAATAAAATAGGATAAAAAACAATTTTTGTTCGTATGTTTTCAGCCTGCCTTCTTGCCTCTGCCAGGTTTTCTTTTCCTTGTTCCTTTTTTTATTCCTTTATTGTATGAGGCTTGTTTGTATTTTTTTGATTCTTTGCTAAATTCTATGCTTAATTGCTTGAATTCCCTTACTGACATTCCTGTTAATGCCTTCATTAATCTTTCATTTCCAAAAGCTCTGTTGATGTTTATTATGGATATTTAAGTTTTTGGTGTTTATATTCTTAATGAGCAACAGGTTTAATATATTGTTCCTCTATTACTTTTTCGACCATTTTATATTTTGCAAACAAAAAGGTATGCTTTTCTGTTTTTTTATTATATAAAAAAGGATTATTGCGACAGAGACAATAATTCCCATAAAGAGAGAACATTATATATGAAAAATATATATGCATATTTCTCATTATATGAGATACTTTATATAAGTTAAAGGCAATTATGAGAAACATATATAAATATATAATTCTAATATTTGTATACTAAATTAAATTGAGAATTATGGAAATATATAAAATAATGGTTTTAGTCGCAGTCATTGCTTTGGCAAGTGGGTGTACTTTGCCTGGAGAAACTGGCACAGCAGTAAGCACAAAAGGAATCGTTATAAATTCCCTGTCTTTTAACCCATCGCAGTTAGAGGGAATGGATGAGGGCGTTTTAGCTCTTGAAATCCAGAATCTTGGTTCAGTAACAGCCAGGGATGTAAAAGCATACATATATGGAATGGATACGAGTAATGCATGGACCGTAGTTTCTGATCAGGGAACAATAGATTATGATTTTGGAGAACTGAATGCACCTGATGTAGTGAATAATATACCTTCTTTTCCGGCTACAGCAACATGGACATTTACGCCCACATCACCAGCACCGGAAGGAGTGCCTTTAGAATACAATCCTGCTGTAAGGGTTTGCTATAATTACAATGCTACGGCAACAGCTAAGTTCACAGTGATTTCAAAAGAAGAACTGAAGCAGGAAAGGAACAGGGGCTCATTAACATACACTGATGTTTCAACAAGAAATTCAGGAGGTCCAATTAGCATAGATATAACATCAAGACAGCCTATTGTGGTCAGCAGCACACAAACAGCAAAAACATTGGCAGTAAATGTCAAGGTAACAAACAATGATTTGACAACAGGCGTGGTGTATTTGCCAACTGCTGACTGTATGAAACTGGGCTCAGGCGAATTCAATCGAGTGGAAGTGACCGTTAAAATACCATCCATTGGGGAAACGCATACAGGAACAATACTGCTTAGTGATGGAAAAACAGGAAGCAAAACATTCACATTCTCAAATATACCAAATGATGTTGTGAAGCAGGATATGGATATAATATTTAAGACAACATATGGATATTCTGTTGATGCAAGCACACGGTTTATGCAGATAGAGGATTCTTTATAAAGGTGAAAATATGAATAAAAATAAAATAGTGGTATTCCTTATAATCGCAGTTGTGATTGCAGGTTCCGGATGTACGGGAACTGCTGTAAATACAGCTACAAAAGGCATAGCAATAAATTCATTTACTTTCAGTCCAACAAAGATGGTAAATGGAGAAGACGGAACATTGGCTCTTGAAATACAAAATATTGGAGGGGCTACAGCTAAAAATACAAAGGCTTTCTTGTACAATATAGATTCAACTGCCTATTTTACAATAACTAATAGCAGCAATGATAATACCACAAATCATTCTTTTGGTGATATGAGCCCTCCTGATACGGTAAATAACATACCTTCTTTCCCTGAAACAGTTGTGTGGACATTAAATAATAATGGAAAAGTAGGAGCGCCTGAAGGAATACCAATAACATTTGATCCAAAGGTAAGGGTATGCTATCTGTACAACACGACATCCACTGCAGAATTCACTGTGATATCAAGGGACGAATTAAGGCAGCAGACACAGAGAGGAATTTACGAGGAAAAACCTGTTGTGACAAGAAGTTCAGGAGGTCCATTGAGCATTGAAATAATGACGCCACAGCCGATAAAAGCAGAAAATGGCAAGAAAATAAAAATACTGGTCAAAGTAAGAAACACGGATAAATTAAATGGTCTTGTTTTCCAGACACCGGATAACATAGATAAGTGCATAAACCCTACTGAAATGAAAAAATTGATAAATCGGGTTAATGTATCTATCAGCATTCCTGATATGCCTGGTGGTGCGACTTTATTTGATTCTCAAACAGTAAGATTGCTAAAGGGAGATGGAGAAGAAGGAACAGCAACATTTACAAGTAAAGCTGTTAATCTCTCTAATGTGGTTCAAAAAGAATTCCATATAGTGATGACAACAAGCTACGGGTATTTTGTTGAATCCCAAGCTACATTTACTCTAGAGCATGATGGACTGTAAAAAGAATACTTTTTTAATTTTTTTTATTATTTATTTTTATTATTATGCATAAACAAAGCGTTGCAATTGCTTGGAGAAAATTCAGAAGCAAATACAGACTGGTCGGGACAAAGTGCAGGACATGCGGTTCGCTTTATTATCCGCCTGTAAACATTTGCTCTAAGTGCCGGAGAAATTCGAAATTAGGGGAGTACATATTTAATGAAAAAGGAAAAATTTACAGCAAAACCGTTGTGCGTTCTGCAGCAGAGGGATTTGGAAGGCAGACTCCCTATGTAGTGGCAATAATAGAGCTCGAAGAAGGAGTGCGTATCTATGGGCAGGTTGTAGACTGCAATGTTGATGATGTAAATATAGGGGACCCGGTATATTGCGTATTCCGTAAAATGTACACCAGCGGAAAAGAAGGAATCATAAAGTACGGTCTGAAATTTAAGTTGGAAAATTAATCATTGTTTCTTTTTGATTATAACTGTAAGTGAATCAGAAAAAGAAAATTTACTTCCTGAAATCAAGACATGGTCTTTTTTCATTGCTTTTTTTATTTCCCTGCTTGGTTTCCATATATCTATAAACATAACTAAAATAAAAATAAAAGTCCATATATAATTTCACCACAGGGCGCCTGTTATTTCCTCCACAAGAACAGATAAAATAGAACATCCAAAGATTACAATATAAAATAAATGATAGAACGTATATTGAATTATAACCTCATCTGATGTTTCTTTTCTCTTATAGATCTAATTTTTTTATCTTTTTACGCACTATGTTTCTTTAATAGGATCTTAAATTTAAAAATTTGTGCAAATCAGTCAATAAAAGGGAAAACTTCATATTATATATAGTGTATAATTATATATGCACTAGTATTGCATCTATACGAAAAATGAATAATTAACTGAAGCAGAATTATATAACATCAATATAGACAAAAAAAATTCATTTCGCTACAAGCGATGGATTATTGAATCCATTTAGAAATAAAAACAAAAAAGTGAGACATATTTAGCAGAAGTAGAAAATTAGTGTATAAAAAATTGGAATTTTTATGTATAGAAGAAAGGCATATTTTTCTCAGCTAAAAATTCTTTTAAGTATGAACATCAAATCCTTCTTTGGCGGGCTCCAAAAATTGTCTGTGAGTTCTGCTGCGATTTTTTTTATCTCAATTGCTGCATCGTGGTTCTTGTCATAGGACATTATTGGTGTTTTTGCAGCAATGCAATCTGCCATTTTTTTGTCTTCATGAATTGTTGTGATTACAGGAGCGCTTAATATTGATTCAATGTCATGTTTGGTTAGTTCAGATTTCATTTTTCTTACCCTGTTCACTACAACTCCAATTACCGGCTTTTTCATCTCCTCTGCAATTTTTATTGTCTTCAGAGCATCTGTTACGCTTGGAAGTTCAGGGTTAGTAATTATGATCACTTCATCTGCCGCCTCAATGCTTGCAAGGGATTCCTTTCCCAGTCCTGCAGCTCCGTCAAGAATAATCAAATCATGATCTTCCCTTAAATCATCTATTACCTTCTTTAATTTTGAAGGATCTGTATTTTTTAAATCATAGATTGAAAGCCCTGCAGGAATTACCTTCAGGTCGCTTGGATGAATGTACATTGCATCATAGATATTTCCTTCACCTCTCAATAGATTGTGTATTGTCTGAGGATACAAAGGAACTCCTAAATGAAATCCTAAGTTTGGAGTTGTAAGATTAGCATCCATAACAATTGTTTTGTGCCCGAAACTTGATGCGGCAATTCCCAAGTTTGCTACAAATGTTGTTTTTCCAACTCCTCCTTTTCCAGAAACGCATGAAATTACTCTTGCCATAATCATCTATATGATATATTATCTTTATTAATCTTTCGATTCATTAGTTATTCATGCCTGCAAATCCAATAAAGAATATTTACAACACACTCCTTAAAGAATATGATTTTGTCGCTCATTCATGGTGGCCAACGACAGCTTTTAAAGAAGAGGAAAAGCAATTTGAAATCATAATAGGGGTTATTTTGACGCAGAACACCAACTGGAATAATGTTGTAAAGAGCATAAGAAACCTGAAAAGAGAGAATCTAATAAATATTGATGGAATAAAAAGCATTGATAAAGACAGGCTTGAAGAAATCATAAGGCCTTCGGGTTTCTTTAAGCAAAAGGCAGCATACCTGAAAAACATATGCGACTTTTTTTTTGAAAATCAAATGGCTCAGATTATAGAAATGGATACGGCAAAGGCAAGGGCGCTTCTGCTTGATGTGGTCGGCGTTGGAAAAGAGAGCGCAGATTCGATCCTGCTTTATGCACTCGGGCATCCTGTTTTTGTGATAGATGCATATACAAAAAGAATTGCGCAAAGGATGAACCTGCTCGATTATTGCAACACAGATAAATATGATTACGATACTTTGCAAAAATGTTTTGAGGAGAACCTGAAAAAAGATGTTGATTTATTCAGGAAGTATCATGGGCTGATTGTTGAGCATGCAAAAAAGCACTGCCGGAAAAAACCATTGTGCGACGGGTGTGTTTTAAGGGAAAAATGCAGCGCAAAAACCAAAAAGCTTAAATAGTTTGAATGTAATTTTTATTATTAATTTGAAAAAATAATAATCGCAAGAATAATATAAGATTGTTGGGGAACCATCTTAGTTAGTTTGCGTAATTATTTGCAGTCTGTTTTGGTTTTGTGAGTTTTGCAAATTATGTGTTTTTAATTGTTTTATATAATATAGCACTCAAAATTAATAAAGATTTCGTTATATTATAATATAGTATAAAAAATAGATAAAAAAATAGATAGGTAGATGATATGGAATCCATAATAAAACAAGCATTGAACAGAAACCAGATGCAGGAAGAAAGCGCAATTAGTGGTGCTAATGAAACTCTGATGAGTGAACAAAAACAGGAAGCTCCCCGGTTTAAAGAACAACCGCAAATGATTCAACAACAAGAGCGTATTGTTGAACAGCCTCAATTAGTTCAAAAACATGAGGCAAAAATTGACAGCGACATTGTCGGAGCAGAGAATATTCCTATTGAAGAAAAAACATCAATTCAGGATCAGAAATTAGAGCAAATGCTGATAGAGAACGAAGCAAAAATCAGTGTTATCGGAATCGGAGGAATGGGAAGCAATGCAATAAATCGTCTATCTACTATAGGAATACAGGGTGCTACAACAATCGCGCTCAATACAGACATAAAGCATCTTAAAACAATAAGTGCAGATAAAAGAATATTAATCGGCGCTCAGTTGACAAGAGGTCTTGGAGCAGGTGGATTCCCTGACGTAGGCAAACAGGCAGCAGAGGAAACGATAAGCAATGTAAAAAAAGAAATCGGGGATGCTGATATGCTATTCATTGTTGCAGGCATGGGTGGAGGAACAGGAACAGGCGCTGCTCCGACAATTGCAGAATCTGCAAAACAAAAAGGCACCATTGTAATTGGAGTCACTACAATGCCGTTCAAGATTGAAGGAAGCAGGATGGAAAAAGCAGAATACGGACTGAACAAATTAAGGCAGTCATGCGATACAGTTATTGTAATTGAAAACGACAAACTGAACCATATTGCAGGAAACCTTCCTCTGGAGCAGGCATTTGCTGTAGGAGATGAGCTGATAGTCACAATGATTAAAGGAATAACAGAGACTATTTCAACACCGTCCCTGGTAAACCTTGACTATGCAGATGTGAAAGCAATAATGAAGCATGGTGGCGTTGCAATGATAGGAATTGCAGAATCCACAAGCAAATCAAGAGCAGAAGAAGCAGTAAAAGAAGCAATGCAGCATCCTCTGCTGGATGTTGATTATAGTACAGCGACAGGAGCACTGATACACATAACCGGCGGGCACGACATGAGGCTGGACGAAATTACCACAATAGGAAGCTATGTGCAAAATAGATTGGATTCTTCTGCCCAGACTGTATGGGGCGCAAGAGTTGAAGAAGGCATGGAGGGAAAAATACAGGTAATCACAATAATTACCGGCGTAAATTCTCCTTACATACTAGGTCCAAGAGCAGCCAAACAGGAAGAGGCGCAAAAAATCGGTTCAATGAAAAATATACTTAACATTGACTACGTTAGTTGAGTTATTTTATTTATATTATTGTGTCTGAACTAAACTGTGGACTCTATTGAGAAAAAAAGTTTATGTTTTGATTAATAATAATCAATTGCAGGATTATTTTTTATTGTTTATCTATTAATTTACATGCAAGATATATGAATGGTGTGTCAATAAAGGCAATGGTTATCTTTACAATCCACTGCCCGAGAATCAATGGAATGATGGGCATTATTCCATAGAATGCAATTGTCACAAAAATTACAGAATCAATAAATTGGGACACAATGGTTGAAGTATTGTTTCTCAGCCACAGGTATTTTCCATTTGTTTTTCTTTTCCAGTAGTCAAATGCCAGTATGTCGTGGTATTGAGATATCAAGTAAGCAGTCATTGACGCAAGCACAATTCTTGAGGTAGATGAGAGAATCAGATTAAATGCAGTTAAAAAATCTCCTTCAACAAAAACTGCCGGGGTCCACAAAACAGAAATCTTCACAACAAGCACCATTGCAATGCTTGCTAAAAACCCGCACCATATTGCTTTTTTAGCATGCTTTTTGCCCCACTTTTCAGACAGGATATCGGTCAGAAGAAAAGTTGCAGAATATGCAATGACTCCTGCCGGAACCACAAAATCTCCAAATTCCACGACTTTTGATGCAACAATATTTGCAGTAACAACAAGGCTTGCAAATACAGCAATAATATATTCAACGCCGTATTTTTTGCCGATTACAGAAACAATTGTTGCAAATGACAGGACAATTATTATGTATAGGATTTCTATTAACATATTTTCGAATTATATTTTGCATAATTTATTTTGAATTATTTTCTAATCTTTCTTTTTCTTGTAGCATACCTTTTTAATCAATAGGTTATGAAGTAGTTTTAAATATTTTTTTATCAGCACCAACTATACTATTCACATGTCTTAAAGATGCAAGCTTCCTTATTTTACGAACAGGGATATCTGCCCCTATACTGTTGACATTTTGATAAGTATCAATATTTGATGCACCTAAACTCTCAAAATCCGAAACAACTTTATTCTTTTGGCTCTCGTCCAAAAGGTCAACATTTACCTAAACAAGAACTCTGGTTGTCCCTGTTGAGCCTTTCGCAAGAATATCATTCCATAACATATTTTAAACTTTTGGAGGTTTTGAAAAGGTTAATAAGATGCCTCCAAAAATAACCAAAACAATTAAAATAACAATAACTTTTTTCGTTCTTTTTTTCATTCTATCTTTTTAAATAACAATTAATTCATTCCTTTCCTCGTCTTAATCTCTTTCACAATCCTGTCCATTATGTCTCTCGGGACTTTTTCATAAACAATATCTATAAGGGACTGGAACCCTCTTCCTGCTGTTGCTGATTTTACGCCAGCCTCAAAACCGAACATCTCTGCAACAGGAAGTTTTGCCTCTATTGAATTCATGTCTCCTTCCTCGTGCATCTCTAAAATCTGACCTCTTCTGTTTTGGACTTCATTGATTATATTTCCCATATAGTCTATAGGCGCATCAATCCTTAGTATCTGCTTTGGTTCGTATAGTATAGCACCGCCATTGTTTATTGCTTCTCTTATTGCTGTCTTTACCGCAGGCAATACCTGAGCAGGACCTCTGTGGATTGCATCCTCGTGAAGCTTTGCATCCATCAGTTCTATGGAAACGCCCATCAATGGCTCGTGCGCAAGAGGACCTTCTGAGCATACTTCTTTAAATGACTGGATAAGCAGTTCAATCACTTCATTAAGCTGGACAATGCCCTTTGTAAGATTTAAAAATATATTATTGTCATGGATTGCAACTATTTTTTTTGCTTTATTGGCCTCCATTCCGGCTTCCCTTAAATGCGCAGCTACTTCATTTAAATCCTGCTTTCTTATCTTACCCTGCTTTAGTTCCCCTGACCTTAATAAATTGATTATCTTTTCATCCAGAGGGCTTACTTTTATCATAAATTTATTGTGCTTATTCGGCGTTTTTCCCTCAATTTCAATAGATTCTTTCATGACACCTTCTTTGTAGATAACTATCGGCTTTGAAACATTTATCCCTATACCCTTGTACTTGATGAATCTTTCAACCTTTGCTTCAATATGCAGTTCTCCAATACCGCTGACAAGAGTTTCTCCTGTATCTTCTGAAATATCAACTCTTATTGTCGGGTCTTCCTTTGCTCTTTGCTTCAAGATATCTATTAATTTCGGCAGATCCTTTATGCTCTTTACTTCAATCGCCTTTGTGACAACCGGCTCAAAGAGGTGCTGGATTGACTCAAACAATTCTACTTTCTCTATATTTAGTGCACATATCGTATCTCCTGTTGAGGATCCCGAAAGCCCTGATACTGCAACAATATTGCCGGATACAATAGATTCAATAGGAATTCTTCTAGGTCCTGCATAGATGCCAAGCTGCTGTATTCTTTCATTTCTCTCCTGACTCTCATTTCGCACTTCCATTCCTTCTCTAATTGTTCCGCTAAAAACCCTTATTGTTGAAATTATTCCTGCCTGCGGGTCCTGCATCGTGTTTGTGATAATCCCTACAAATGGACCCTGTGGATTTGATGCTACCAGAGATTTTCCGACATCTGTCTTAGTGTCGCCTCCCCATATTTTTTCAATCCTGTATTTCTGGGCAACTTTAGGATTAGGAAGATGGTTTATAACCATATCAAGAAGAACTTCGCTTATATTTGCCTTTTTGGTAAGCTCTTTTTCCTTATCCTCCTTTGTGTATTTGATTATATCTTTAAATGTGATTCCTGTCTTTTTCATGAATGCAACAGACAATGCCCAATTTCTGTAAGCAGAGCCGAAAGCAACACTGCCTTCTGCTACATTTACCTGCCATTTATTCTTGAACTCTTCAGCAGTTGCTTTTTGTATAAGCACATTTACATCTGTGATTATTCTCGTAACTCTCTCCTGAATTTTCTCGGGCGTCAAATCGAGTTCCTTGATAAGCCTGTCCATCTTGTTTATGAACAAAGTCGGCTTTACTCTTTCCTTCAATGCCTGCCTGACCACAGTCTCTGTCTGCGGCATGACACCATCCACTGCATCCACCAGGATGACGCACCCGTCTACTGCTCTCATCGCGCGGGTTACATCACCGCCAAAATCAACATGACCCGGAGTGTCTATTAGGTTAATCAGATAATCTTCATTATTAAAACTATGAATCATTGAAACATTGGCAGAATATATTGTTATTCCCCTTTCCTGTTCCTGTTTGTCAAAATCCATAAAGCACTGCTTTCCTGCAGTTTCCGTACTTATAAGCCCTGATGCGGCAAGCAGATTATCTGTAAGGGTCGTCTTGCCATGATCTATATGTGCCGCGATAGCTATATTTCTAATCTTCGCCTGATTGTTCACTACATTCTTGATTTTTTCTACAATTAAATCTGCTTTTGCCATTTTAATCCTCATTTATACAATTACTTTGGAATATACCAATAGAAAATTAACCAGCATTTTTAAAAACTTAAAATTTTTATATTAGTATGCATTGCTTATTTTTATCTGGGAAAAAAAGAAAGGGGTTCATGTACACTCTTTTCACTACGATTATTTTTGCTATCATTATATCCAACATTGCAATGAACCATGATTATCCCTATAAATTAGATGAAAACTACAAGATGATAAGAAGCAATGAAATGAACTATTTCACAGAGGGGGTTTTTGCTGACATAGGAAGAAGCTTTTTTATCAGTGGAAAATTGGCTGTCATTGCGATTACAAATTATGAGCTCCAGAATGGAACTTTTGTAAACAACAGCAATCAAAGCCTGGTTGAAACAATGCTTAACGGAACCTACAACGGAATATATCTGCCTTTTATTGAAAACGCAACACTCGACGACTGGCATGGTTCCATCAAAAAGCTGGCAGAAGGGTTAAGCTATAATATAGAGGTTACTATCCACAAGATTGAATTAATGCAGGAAGACAACTTCAATTTAAATATTACCTCTCTTACAAATATATTGATTATGGATCCTATATTGTCTGCCTCATTAAACAGAACTATCCCTTTTTCGAAAATAATTTCATTGCAAGACCTGGAAGACCCGTTCAATACTGTCCTGAGCAAAGGATATATCCACCAGAAATATCTCCAATGCAGCCGCATTGAAGGAAGCTATTCTTCACTTAACTGGACTTATGGCAGGAGCTATGTTGACTTTACAGAAACCAACTTTTCGGCATTTTCATTTCCTGTAAACACTTTTCTTATCACAAAAAATATTTCCAATGTCGTGGATTTTGGCGGATTTACAGCAGTGATTGGAGAAACAGAGGAAAATACAGGTAGTGTGGATTGCATTTCCGGCGCAGCCAATGCAACAGACTTTATTGAAAATAATTCAATAATTGTTCTGGACAGAAATTACATATGGATTACAAACCTCACAAGCCAAAGCAGCCATTCCTGTTTTTTTGAGGCAAAAGATGCG
This sequence comes from Candidatus Nanohalarchaeota archaeon, assembly GCA_003660905.1. Taxonomy (GTDB): domain Archaea; phylum EX4484-52; class EX4484-52; order EX4484-52; family EX4484-52; genus EX4484-52. Next base: position 17,894 of record QMVB01000005.1, read on the forward strand.
CCCTGCTTTCTGGACCGCATAGAAAATTCAAGTTCGTTCAGCCATAAATACATGCCCGGCAACAGGGGCATTGGCTCATTCATAAATATACTGCATTTTCCGGTTATTTTGCAGGATTATTCAAAGGAAGGGCTTGGCGACTACAAACTGGACTGGAAATACTATCCTGTCTAATTCAGCGATTATGATAAAAAAAATTATAAGAAAAATGCACGAATTAATGTTCAAAAAAAACAGGGCAGTAAAACCCAGTTACAGAAAAACTATCAAAATCCGGACTCCAAAGACAGGAGATCTCTTCAAAAAATTCGATAAGCTAAATATGAAGCATAAAGGAGTTTTTTTGTTGGCAGGATTTGTAATTTTTTCGCTGTTCTTTTCAAAAATCCTCTTCTGGATTGCAGTGCTCATGTTTGCGGTAGCGGTCTCAAAACTAATACAGATATTTTTCCCTCTTGTTGTGGGGTTTGACTGGGGTTCCTTTGCCTGCATATTTATTGCTTATTATGTTCATCCTGTCGTTGCTCTGTTGTGCGTCTCGATTGCATCTGTGCTTGGGTCCCTTTTGAGGGGACAGCACAAAGCAGATATGATTGCCCTTCCGCTTTTCGGCTATATCTCAATAAATATTCTCTTCCTCATTTTTCCCTTTCAGTCATGGGCTTTCTTTAACACAGCAGCTCTAATGACGCTTGTATATGCAGCCACTAACATACTTTTCTCTTATTTTTTCATGGGAAGAATTGACATAAACTCAGTCTCATTTTTAGTAACTTTAATTATAAATAACTTCTTCTTAATAAAATATATATCCCCGTATATAGTAAAGTCAGCGGGTCTTTAGAAATATGTTTGATGATATAAGATTGAAAGGCATTCTCAGGCGGAGACTGAACAAAATAAAGGAAGAAGATATAAAAAGAAATGATGAAATTGAAAATTTCAAAATAGGCAAGAAAAAAAAAGTCACGCTTTTAAAAACATTTGATAAGCGGGAAGACATAAATGTCTATTATCCTCTTATATATCCCTATGCTTATGCAAGAATAAAATGGAATCCTGAAATTAATGAAGTCCAGTATTGTGTCGAACAGCCGCAATTGAGCGAAGAAGAAAAAAATATATATGTCCTGTTGCAGGCCTCCCTCATAAAAACAATAGATGTAAATCTCTACAGTCTCAAGACAGACGATGAAAAGATTAATTATATAAAAAAAAAAATAAATGACATTTTGATTGAATTTGGAGTTGTGCTTCATTCAGGGCAATATATCCGCCTGCTTTATAATGTATATGTGAATTTTGTCGGGCTTGGAAAAATAGAGCCCCTAATGAACGATACAGGCATAGAAGACATTAGCTGCGACGGCACAGGAGTCAATATTTACATTTCCCATAAAAAATACGGAAACCTGATGACAAATGTTATGTTTGAGGAAGAGAATGAATTGACCTCGTTTGTAGTCAAGCTCTCAGAGCGGTGCTCCAGATATGTATCCTATGCTGAGCCCCTTCTTGATGCGACTTTGCCTGATGGCTCCCGTATAAATGCAACGCTTTCAAAGGATATATCTACTCGCGGCCCGACATTCACAATAAGGAAATTCAGGGAAATTCCTTTCAGCATAATTGATTTAATCCAAAACAAAACTCTTTCAGTGCGGTCAATTGCTTTTTTATGGTTGCTTGTAGAGCACAAGCAAAATATACTGATTTGCGGAGGCACAAGCTCAGGAAAAACATCCCTTCTCAATGCACTTGTCCTATTCATACATCCGGAAAATAAAGTAATATCCATTGAAGATACAAGAGAATTGAATCTTCTGCACAAAAACTGGATGCCTTCTCTTTCCAGGAGAGGATTCGGGGCAATAGATGCCTATGGGCGAAGATATGGAGAGATAACAATGTTTACTCTGCTTAAGGAATCATTCAGGCAAAATCCAGACTATATTGTTGTCGGGGAAGTACGTGGAGAAGAAGCATCTGTGCTGTTCCAGGGAATGGCATCAGGGCATCCTTCGCTTGGAACCATTCACGGCGGGTCAGTGGAAGATATACTCCAGCGGTTGCAGACCCCTCCTATAAATCTCTCAAGCAGCATCATAGAAATACTTGATTATCTTATTGTAATTACCCGGGCAACAAAATACGGGAAATCATCGCGAAGGCTGAAAGAAATCAACTTTATTGAAAAGGTAGGATCAACCGGTTCCATTACTTATAAGACTCCTTTTAAATGGAACCCAAAAACAGATAAATTTATGGAGAAAAAAGATGATGTTTTTGTGTGCCTAACCAAATTGAGTGAAGAATATGGAATAGAACCGGAGGAATGCCTTGCTGAAATAAAGAGGCGGGAAAAATACCTGTTGTGGATGAAGAAACATAAAATTGAATCTTTTCAATATGTATATGAAAAAATTGAGCAATACTACAACAAATACGAAAACAAGGAAGTTAAGGTTTAATTCTGCAGACTGTGTAATATGTCACCTCTCCCTCGCAGTCTACTACTCCCATTAGGGCGACTGAGCGGATATTATGTGACAGCCGGACATATCTGGACACTTCATAATAAGCAAAAACATCATTTTCCGAGACTGCATGAACATTGTATTTAGTATGCTCTTTTTTGGATTTATCTCCCTGCTTATATGGATTCACCCCTTTATCGTAAACCCTGAAATGGGTTCCGAATTTAAAGCCGGATTTTACAATATATCCTCTTTTCCTCAAATCGCGGTACACTCTGTATTTCTGGTAGAGTTCCCTGGCATCTTTTGAGCAGATAGCATAAAATTTCTCGAAAGTCAAAATTTTTCCTGCGCTGTTGTCTTTTAGTACTATTCTTTCTAATTCTATCAAAAACAGCGTCTCTTCAACAGAGAGCTGAAGAACATTCTTGTTGTTGAATTCAATATATTTGCCAAAATATTTCTCATCATGTATAATTTGAGCATCTTTTTCCTTGAAAATATACACATTTTCATCCAAAAACAGGGCTTCTATCGGCTTCATATACTCTAAAAAAGCATATATTTATATAATTAATTGTTTAATAGTCTTTAAGGGCTTTTAAGCCACATATTAAAAAGTGATATATTATGGCAGACAGTTATATAGTAAAAAGTAAAATAAGAGAATATGCAAAGAGCAAAGACATGAATGTATCTGCAGAGGCAGATGAAGCATTAAACAGTGCTGTTGAAGAACTGCTTTCAAAGGCAGTAGCAAGAGCAGAAGGAAACTCCAGAAAAACCATAAAAGGAAGAGACATCTAAGGTTTTTTTAACAAAGTTTCTTTTTTTATTTTTTATTAATTATTATTTTTGATTAGATGAATGTATCGTCGTTCAGAAAACCGTAACACTTATAAATATAATTATATATATTTCATTAAAAACTGAAATTTGTGAATCTAATGGAGCAAGACATATCAAAAAGTGAGAAAGAGTTTATTGACCGGACCGGAAAAATCTCTAAACAGTGGAGTCTTGGAGAACCTGCCGGCAGAGTATGGGCGGCGCTTTTATTTGCAGAATATCCTCTTTCCCAAAAAGATATAGCAACGAAAACAGAGTACAGTTTAAGTCTGGTAAGTCCTAGTTTGAAAATTCTTGAATCATTAAATTTAATAAGGTCCATTAGAGGAGAAGGAAGAGAAAAACTATACAAATTAGAATTATCCTTTATCGAAGCGTTCAACATACTAATTAAAAGACAATTAGAACACGATATTAATCCTCTTATCGAGCATTTGGACAGGATAGAAGAAAAAAACAAAAATCCAAAATTGTTAAAATTAACTGCCGAATATAAACAGCTTAAGCTGTATCTTGATTGGTTTGGAAAAATGATAAGCATGAAAAAAGTTACAGGTGAAAAAATAAAGAAGTTATTGGGATGATTTTTTTTTTTGAATCCTGAATTTCACAAAAAACTGAAATAAGTTAAAATGAAAGACCAATGGTCGTATCTTATGTTTACTCAATGTGATAAAATATGGAAATAAAAAAAAAGACAAATAAAACAAAATCATTATGCCCCGAATGCCTCAAAACAATTGATGCAGTAGTGGGAGAAAAAGACAATAAAATTTTTATCAAAAAAACCTGCAAAGAACATGGTGATTTTGAAGACCTGTATTACGGGGATGCAAAGGTATTTGAAAGATTTTTAAAAGATAAATATGACAACACGGGCTTGGAAAATCCAAACACTCTATCAACAGATAATTGTCCTTATGACTGCGGATTGTGCAACAATCATAAGAGTCCTACTGTCCTTGGGATTATTGATGTGACAAACAGATGCAATCAACGATGCCCTGTGTGCTTTGCCAATGCAGAGGCTTGCGGCTATGTTTATGAACCCTCGTTAGACCAATTAAAGAAAATGCTACGTAATTTAATAAATGAAAAGCCCGTTGGCTGTAAAGCAGTCATGTTTTCCGGAGGGGAACCGACAATGCGCAAGGATTTGCCTTACATAATCCGGATGGCAAAACAAATGGGATTTTTGCATATTCTTATTGCCACAAATGGAATAAACATATCAAAAGATTCAAGCTATATTGCTTCCTTAAAAGATGCCGGCTTAAATACAGTATATCTTCAGTTTGATGGGGTTACAGAAGAGCCATACCATACTATACGCGGTTTCAATGCGCTTCCGATAAAATTGAAAGTCATTGAAAATTGCAGGCAGATGAACTTTAAGCAAGTTGTTCTGGTTCCGACATTGATTGGAGGCGTCAATGACAAAGAGGCAGGGGATATAGTGAAATTTGCTGTAAAAAATGCTGATGTTGTCAGCGGTGTAAATTTTCAGCCATTGTCTTTTGCAGGAAGAGTTACGGACAAAGATCGCAAAAAAATGAGAATCACCCAGCCAGATTTAATGCATTTGCTTGAAAAACAGACAGAAGGACAGATAGGACCGGATGATTTTTATTCTGTTCCCTGTGTGGTTCCGTTGAGTTTGTTTTTAGAAAGACTGCACAACAGTCAGATGACCAAATTATCCTGCCATCCCGCATGCGGTTCTGCAACATACATTTATGCAGAAGACGAGAAAATAATCCCGATAACAAGATTTGTTGACGTTGATGGGTTTTTTAGTTTGATAAAACAGATAAATGAGGATAAAGAGAAAAATACCTATATTTGGAAAGTAAAGGCAATAACTAAAATTATAAAAGAGATTCCAAAATTGGTTGATAAAGCAAAAATGCCAAAATCAATAAATATAATTAAACTTGCTATTGATTTTTTGAAAGGAGATGCAAAAGCATTGAGAATATTTGCTAAAAATTCAATGCTAATTGGCGCTATGCATTTTATGGACGGGTATAATTTCGACTGCCAGAGAGTCCAGAGGTGCATTGTTCATTATTCCACACCGGATGATGGGATAATCCCTTTTTGCTCGTATAATTCCATCCACAGATCGATTGTAGAAAAAAAATTCAGCAAACCGCTGGACATTTAATCATAAAAGTAAAAATTATGAATTTAAAATTTAATAAATATGATAAAATATGGAAATAAAAAAAATGACAGAAGATGTATTCGATACTCTGAATAAATACATCCAGACATTATCAAGTATTGAAAAAAGGCACTTTAAAGAAAAAATTGAACAGATTAATTCAAAGTATAAATCCTTGATTGAACTTAAAAAAACAAAAAATTCCACGCAGGAGGTTGACCCTATGTTTTTTTGTTTTGAAGATTTGCCTCCTACAGGCAAAGAATATTGGTTTATGAAATTTGCATCAACAGAACCTGAAGACAAAAGACAGCTTCTTGTAATGTTTGGAGATGGTTTCGGGACTACAAAAATAAATAAAAAGAAAGTGAAATGTAGAAAACATAAAGGAAGAAATGGGTATATGACTGCGTGGTGTTACGATGATAAAAAAGATTTGATATTGGATGGTAAAAGTTCGATATCAATGAATCCTGACAATATTATGGTTTCTAATGAACAGGGCAAAATAAATTATAATGGAAAGTTCCCGGATTATTCTCTCAATATATCTAAAAAGAACAAAGAGATTGCTGATCTCAAAATAACAAGACCGGAAAATAATTCGGAATCTTTCGAGTTCAGCAGCCATTTTAAGTCATTTGCCGGATTTGCCTTAATAAACCTGTATTTTGATTTTACAGGGATGTTAAATGGAAAAAAATTCACAGGAAAATGCTATGTTCAAAAAGTTATAGTAGTTGGTCCTTTTGTTCCATGGTATTGGGGAAGGATTGTATTTTCAAATGGCTCTATTATATCTTACTATGAGCCCAGAATAGAACTATCCGTATTTAATTACAAGTTATCATCAGTGCTTACATTTTACGATAATCAAAAAGATAAAAAATATATTTTCAAAGATTTAACCATAAAAAAATTCGGAAAAAATAGTCCACGATGGATAATTACAGCAGATAAAGGGAAATTTTTCATCTCTTTAAAATCATATTCTTCCCATAAATTTATATTTGAAAAAATTGGCTCTTTTACTTATATTGAATACTTAAGTGAGATTACTGATATATCTATAGAAGATTGCGATATTGATACAAGTAAATTGGGATCTGGGTTCGGCTTAATTGAGGATGCAAAAGGTTATGTCTTGTGAATATATCACGGCATAAAAGTAATCATAAAAGTTTTCCTACTAAAACTTTTAAGCTTTTTTTCTCGTTTCCTTACCGTCATACAACAACAAAAAAATCACGGAGATATGCAATTACACGTAAAACCAGAATTCTAATAAATATAATATTCATCCAAGTGATGAATACCTAAGTCATGGGGAAACATTAGACCTCTAAAGGTGTG
>QMVB01000006.1 GCA_003660905.1 Candidatus Nanohalarchaeota archaeon
AATGAAGAATTCAGGAAGTTTCAGCCGTTTGATATTGTGCTTTTGGGCGCAGGAGAAGATGGTCATGTTGCGGCGCTTTTTCCGCAGCACCATTCCATCAGGCATGAAGGAGAAGAATATTTTACAATGCCTGATTCGCCAAAGCCGCCTGTAGAAAGACTGACTGCTTCAAAAAAAATGCTTGAGGGCGCAGACACGGCGATTGCATTATTTTTAGGCGAAGGAAAACGGCAGGCACTCCAGAACTTTAAAAACCCGGAACTCTCAACATTAGAATGCCCTGCCAAGCTTATCAGAAATGCGGCATACCCTTATGTTCTTACGGATAATATAGAGAGAATAAAACCATTTACTCTTGTAATATTTGGAGGGACAGGGGATCTGGCAACAAGAAAAATAGCGCCTGCAATCGTTTCTCTTGTAAAAAAAAGAGCAATTCCTATGGATTTTTCTATTGTCGGCATTGGGAGGAGATCGCTGTCTGATGAAGAGTATAAAAATCATCTTCTTGAATTCGACGATACCCTTAACCAAAACATTAGGAATAATATAAATATTCGCTACTTTCAGATGGATATGAGCATGCCAAATGCTCTGGAAGGATTTGAAGAATACCTTTCAAAATCAGCAAATACATCAGGCAGTATAATATATTATCTGGCTACAAGCAATGATGTTGTAGGCAACGTTATTGATCAGTTAAAAAAATACAATCTCCATAAACACCCAGAATATTTTAGAAGAATTGTGTTTGAAAAGCCTTTTGGAGATTGCCTGGAGTCATCTGTCTGGTTAGACAGGAAGGCGAGGAATGTTTTTCCAGAAGAATCAATCTACCGGATTGATCATTATCTCGGAAAATATGCTGTGCAAAACATCCTTGCTTTTAGATTTTCAAACCCTCTTTTTGAACATGTGTGGAACAACAAAAACATTGAGCAAATCAACATACTTGTCGATGAAGAATTGGGGGCAGGAAATCGCATTGCATATTATGATACTGCAGGGGCAATCAAGGATATGGTTCAAAACCATCTGCTGCAAATAGTTTCGCTAATACTTATGAATGCGCCGAAGAATCTGGAAGAAAAAAGCATAAGCAATGAAAAAGTCAAGGCGCTTAAAGCAGTTGATATTCATTCTTCAAAGGATATTGTGATTGGTCAGTATGAAGGATATTTGGAAGAAGCAAGAGAAGCAGGCATAGCAGAAACAAATACTGAGACTTTCGTTGAAGTAAAATTATTCTGCAACAACAAGCGGTGGCGCGGAATCCCGATTGTTTTGAGAACAGGCAAATGCCTGATAAAGAGAAGAGCATGCATTGAAATCATATTTAAGCAACAATTAGATAAACATAAATACCTATATCCTTCAGCAAAACCAAATACTCTTTTTATCAATATACAGCCCACCAAGAACATTAGTTTCCGCCTTAATCTTAAAAACCCAAAAGGAACATTTGCATCTTACCTTATGGAGCATTCCCACGCCCGTTTTTTTGGATCTAGAGACACAGGCACATACGAAAGATTGATAGCCGACTGCATCCGCGGAGACAAGACTTTGTTTTCAAGATACGATGTATTGAAAATATCCTGGAAAATCACTGATAAAATTTTGAAATTAAAAGAAAATCTTGCTCTTGTAAAATACAGGGAAGGGAGCCATGGTCCAAAAGGCTTTTATGAGTATTAAAATACAGGCAGTTCAATTATTGAAATCATATCGAATTAATTTTTTCCTTTATCTTTTTTGTTGCTTCAGTAGGATCGTCTGCTTTTGTTATTGCTCTGCCAACTATTACGACATGAGCTCCTGCTTTTGCAATATTATGCGCTGACTGGATATTTATGCCACCTATAGCCACTACAGGTATCAGCAATTCTTCTTTTATATTTCTTATGCTCTCCGGAGGAACTTCTTTTCCGCGCAATTGGTCATCAATAGAGATATGATAGCAGACAAAATCAACACCCAGAAATTCCACTTCTTTTGCTCTTTTTATAAGCCCTCCTTCGCCGAGATAATCACGCAGACCAATCAAATCCGCCATAACTCTTTTTTTGTGCTGTTTTGCAACAGCCACTGCTTTTCTTATTTGATCATCTGCTGTCGCTGCGATTATGCAGGCGATGTCTGCCCCGGCAGTAAATGCAGATTCAAATTCTTTATCTGCATCAGATATTGTTTTTAGGTCAGCGACAATGACTTTGTTAGGGTAGAGTTTCTTTAGTTCAGACAATATTTTTCCTCCTTCTTTCTTGAATTCATGACCGTGCACCTTTAATGTGTTTTCAGGAAAGGTTTCAACAAGAACATCTCTGCATTTTTCTTTTATTATATTCAAATGCTCAGACATTATATTTTGTCCAAGCGAATCTTTCATGCCGATTTTATCTACATATATTTTTATATCAGCTTTTTTGGCTGTTTCTATGCATTCTTCTATTGTTGAGAGAGGTGCAATCCCGGGAATGATTACAATATCTGCTCCTGCATCAATTGCTATGTTCATCTCCAGCTTTCCAATATCCATTGGCTTTAAGTCAACAACTATCAATTTGCCCGGATTTTCTTTTTTTATTTCCTTTATTAAATTCATTCCTAAAGCCTTTATTAGCGGAGTTCCTGCTCCAACAAAATCCGTGTTTCCATCAACTGCTTTTTTTGCTATATTCAGCGCGTTTTCCCTGTCTGTAAAATCAAGCGCTGTCTGTAAAAAAGTAGCATAGTTTTCCATAAAAAGAACAGTTGATTATTTTTTTAAGGTTAACTCAAGAGTTGGAGATTGAGAGGCAGTGCTTTGAGTTGGGACGTTGATGGCGCAAAATATCATTGAAAAAGAACATGTGCAAAAATTTTACGAAGAAAACAAAAATTGTTTGAATGCAATGCAACTTCCGCCATGCATTCCTGGGTTAAACCCAATAGAGCATGTTTGGAAAAAGACCAAGAAATGACGGGCAATAACGCTTTGAGGCAATAAAGAAGAGTTTAAATAATCCTGATTTTAGGGTCAAAATGTTCGATTATTATTTGCGTTGACCATATAAGGCCGCATATAGGATAAATAACATGACGCGAGCGAGAAGGCAAATGTGGAGTTAAATTCGGGAGATAATAAGTGGTTGAGTTTAATAAGACAGGCTGGAAATTATTGAGCATGAAAAAGACGAAAGAAAATTTATATATTCCACTATAATTATTTCTATATGAAAAAAAAATAATGAGGAAAATATTTCAGGATAAGATATTATTGCAACCAACATTTTTATAATTGACGCATACTTTATTTACAATAAGAATTATGGATGAAACAAAAACAATTAATAAAATAAATGAACTTCTAGAAGAGCACAATGTCTGGAGGAAAAAAGAATGCCTGAATCTTATTGCTTCAGAAAACGTAACTTCTCCTGAGGCAGACCGATTGTCTGTGTCTGACCTATCCCACAGGTATGCAGAAGGAAAGCCATTCCACAGGCATTACCAGGGACTTGGCTTTGTTGATGAAATAGAAGCGCTTACGCAGGATTTGATGAAAAATCTTTTCAGGGCAAAAAAAGTTGATTTGCGTGTTTTGAGCGGAACGCTTGCAAATGCTGCTGTATTCAAGGGCATAACCAATAGAGGAGACAATATAATATCCAGCTCTATTCCAAATGGCGGGCATGTTTCTCATACACAGCATGGAATCTGCGATGTGGTGGGTTTAACAGACTATGCCTTCCCGTTTGACTATGATGAAATGAATATTGATGTTGACAAAACAATAAAATTAATAGAGGAAAAAAATCCTAAAATACTGTTGTTCGGAGCATCGCTCTTCTTATTTCCTCACCCTGTAGAAGAGCTTGCAGATACTGCCAAATCCCATGATGCCTATGTAATGTATGATGCAGCCCATGTTTTGGGATTGATTGCAGGGGGGCGTTTCCAGGATCCTTTGAAGGAAGGTGCAGATGTAATGAGTTCCTCGACGCATAAAACATTTTTCGGACCCCAGGGAGGCATTATTTTCGGAGGAGATTCTCTTGGGGATGAAGAATGGAAAAATATAGAAAATGCGATTTTTCCCTACTTTGTCTGCAACCATCATCTTCATCGCCTGCCTGTGCTGGCGCAAGCCGCTTATGAGTTGAGTCAATATGGAAGCGACTATGCAGATCAGACAATAAAAAACGCAAAAACCCTTGCAGAAGAACTGCATACTTTTGGCTTTGACTGTCTTGCCGAACACAAAGGATTTACCCAAAGCCATCAGGTTGTATTAAACGTGGAAAAAAACGGCGGCGGAAAAACAGTTGCAGAATTGCTTGAAAAAAACAACATCATTCTAAACAAAAATTTCCTTCCGGGAGAAAAAATAACAAAGGAAAATATGAACAATCCTGCCGGTATAAGAATCGGGGTACAGGAGATGACAAGATGCAAAATGAAGGCAGATGAGATGAAGCATATTGCAGAATTGATTAAAAAAGCGGTTGTTGACAAAAAGGACGTGAAAGCTGAAGTTGTTGAATTCAGGAAAAATTATACAGAAGTGGGGTTTTGCTGATGTTTATGCGAAATTCCTTTATATGTATCCACATCCATCAAAACTCTCATGATTGATGCGACTTTCTTATTTTTTACTTTTTTTATGTCATCTGAACTCATTTCTGCCTCGGCAATTGCGACAAATTCCCCCTTTAAACTCAAAATTGCGATGTAATCTCCTGTCCTAATATCATCTGTGTATTTTACAATTGCAGGAGGATAAAGAGGAACTCCATTGCACAGGCTGTATATTGCTTTGTCTCCGACAATGATTTTTGGCGTATTTTTCAGTCCATCCTCCATTGGCCTGATTATTTTTCTCAGATATATTTCATCCTTTGTCTTAATGTATTCCTGATATGCCTTGTTTATCTCTTCAACACTGAATGATTCTTCCAGACTAAAAGGACCTGCTCTTATCCTAATGAGCTTTGCCATATTGGCGCCGCACCTGAGTTTTTCTCCTGCATCAGAGCATAGCTTTCTCATATAGAATCCTGCCTCAACTGAAGCTTTGAAAAGCACATTTTTTCCTTTAATCTCAATGATTTTTATATTGTATACTTTTCTGTCCCTCCATTGGCGTTTTACTGCACTTTTCACAGGAGGCATCTGCCTGACAGTTCCGACAAAATTCATAAGCGCAGTTTTCACATCCCTTTCGTTCATATCCTTGTGCAGATGCATGATGCATACATATTCTTTCCCCTGCTTTGAAATGAGAGAAGCCATCTTTGTTGCATTGTTCAGCGTCAGCGGGAGTACGCCGCAAACGATTGGGTCAAGAGTCCCGCTATGACCTGTTTTTTTTAGGTTCAGTATTTTTTTTACCATTTCAACAATATCATGAGAGGTCGGACCATTGTGCTTGTTCACGACAACAATGCCATTTTCAAGAAGATCTTTGATTTTTCTTTTATGAGGCAGGCATCCATATTTCCAGTTTGTCTCATCTTTTTCTTTTTTTGCAATCCAATTTTGCTTTTGCATAGAGAAAATAAGTGTTGAATTTTTTAAATTGTAAATCAAATTAGCCTTACAGCATCCAGATTTTTTGGAACAGAAGTTTCCACATTATATTCCTTATGTATAAAAGAAGACAGATTAATGCTTTTTCCGCGCTCTCCGTGGTTGAACATTATTTTTTTCGGGTTTGCTGTTAGTTTTTCAATATATCTGCACAATCCTTTCCTGTCTGCATGACCGGAAATTCCTCTTATTGTCGTCACATCCATTTTTATCGGAGTGTATTTCATCTCTCCTTTCTTGTCTTCCAGTGAAATTTCAGAAAGCCCGCTCTGTATCCTGTTTCCAAGAGTCCCCTCTGCCTGATATCCAACAAATGCAAGAGTATGCTTTTTATCCCCAATCATATTTCTTAAGTACTCTAAAATAGGTCCGCCATTTATCATGCCCGATGTTGCAATTATTATTGATGAACCTCCTTCATTAATAACTTCTTCCCGTTGGTCTCTTGTCTGAACCTTGCGGAACATCTTGTCTTCAAAAGGAGTGATGCCTTTAAGCATTTTTTCCTGCAGTTGTTTTGACAAAAACTCAGGATATGCAATATGTATCTTTGTGACATTCCATATCATCCCATCAAGATATACAGGAATGTCTATTTTTGCTTTTGGAAGAATTTTCGTTAAAATAAGCATGATTTCCTGCGCACGGCCCACTGCAAAAGAAGGTATCAGAAGTTTTCCTTTTTTCTTTATTGTTTCCTTTACTGCGCTCAAAAGGTTTGCCTCTGCTTCTTCCTTTGTAGGGGTTTTATCGTGGATTCCGCCATAAGTGCTTTCAATTATCATGGATTCTACCCTGTTAAAATTAGTATATGCCGGGTCAAACATCCATGAATACATATTCAGGTCTCCTGTGTAGAGTATATTGTACAATCCTTCGCCTATATGAACATGCGTCTGCGAAGAACCAAGGATATGACCTGCATTCTGCAGGACAATTCTCATATCTCCTGTTATATCGCATACTTCATTGTAGCCCAGTGTAATAGAATGCTTTATCTGCTCCCGTATGCTCTTTGTTGAATAAAAAGGAGTCCCTTCTTTTTTTTGTATATCAAACATATCCAGCTGAAGCAGGGTCATGATATCTCTTGTCGGCAGGGTTGAATACACAGGACCCTTGTATCCATATTCATACAAATAAGGAACAAACCCACTGTGATCTATGTGCGCATGGGATATTATTACGGCATCAAGAGCATCAATATCAAATTCAGGAGCATCAACAAAAGGATTTACCTCGTTTGTTGACTGCCCTACCCCGCAATCAAAAAGAACACGCGACTCCTTTGTCTGCAAAAACAAGCAGGATCTTCCGACTTCTCTTGAACCGCCCAGGAAAGATATTCTTACCCATTCCTTTTTCGGGCCCTTGTTCAGCTGTATTTTTTTGCCTATATCATTTAGGAATTTATACCTGAATTTTGCCTCTTCGTGAACTATATCTCTTGCTTTGTTGACTATGGCAGAAGCATCTTTTGTAACTCTTTGAACAGACGGCATCCAGAAAATTTCCTTTTTTATTTTTTTGAATATATCCCCTGACTTCCCTATAATCAACCCGGGTTTTTGGGCGCGAATAATTACTCTCCCAAATTCCGGCTCGAAAAGGACAGCCTCAACAATTGCATTTTTTGGAAGTATCTTTTTGAGTTTCTTCTCTGCTTGTTTCTGAGGCATCATTATCGCCTTATCGGGCATTATAATTATCCTTTTTCTTATTCTTGAAATTAACTCCCTTAATTCCCTTCCTCCCTCAAGAAAGAAATTTTTGTTCTTTGTGTACAGAACAACATCTGCTCCTTCGAAAGTAAAATTTGTAATCATTGCCGACGGAGGAAGATTGTCCATAAATTCAGCTTTATCCATAGTTTCTCTTATATCTTATTTTTGTCTCTAAATATTATTTCTTTAGAATTTTTCAATTCATTCATTAAACTACTTATAGCATAACGCATAACTAATGCAATAGATTATTTATGTGGTCTGCTTGTATGTTTGACTGCGAGCGAGATTGAGATTAGCAGGCAAACATATTCTAAGACGCAATTAGCATAATAGGTAATATAATTGCGTTTGAAATTATATCGCGCCACAATACTCGCATTGCTTTTGTGCCGTGACATAATGAAACAATCATTTCATACTGTATTATAGTATATTTAGATGCTTATTTTTATAAAGATTGCTATTAGTGCGGTTTTAACAATATTTTTTACGGCATTTTCTTAACTTTCCAATGTACGTATTTATGAAGTCAGGAAATATTTTTGCAATTTATTTTTATATGCAATGGAAAAATTACTATCCTATCGCTGATTTTAGAATGCCTCTTCATTTGCTTCTTTTATGCAGAAATAAATGCAATTCTTCTGATTCAGGTTGGATGCTCTTTTGTCTTGTTTTCATCATTTGTTTTCTCATGGCTCATTAATGAAAAGTGAATTTTATATGATTCACATCCCAAGATAAAACCCGTTAGATGCATACTTGTTGCAATGTTATCTAACGGGGCAAATATTTGCATTTCCGGCTTTATGCTGCTATAGAAGCAGGTAAATTTATTGAGTCAATTATAAATTCAAAGCAATCAAAATTTCCTTATAGCAATAAGCAGTTTTTCATGACCTTTGATTAACGCATTGACTTCTTTTAATTCTGCTGATACTATTTCGTATTTTTGTTTATCTCCTAAATTCGCGTATTTCTCCATATTTAATTCACTCCTTTATTTCTGAATCTGTATAAAAATTCTCTCTTATGCCGAGCATTACTCTTCTATTTTTTCAAAAGAAGGATAAATTATTTTATTTTTATCTTTGAGCATAATATATCAAGGATATATTTTATTTAAACTTTACATCCTTAAATTTACCCCGTTAGATAATGCACCGCATACGCTATCTAATGGGGCAAATATTTGCATTTCTGGCTTTTATTCTACTATAAGAACGGGTGTGATTGTCAATCAACTGCAAATTAGAAACAATCAAAAAATTTCTATAACAATTAACTAAAAAACAAACCTTCAACTTCTATATTAATATTTCTAAGTTCATCCTCTGTTTTAACATTCTTCATTTTATTGAGTTCCTCCAAATTCAATGATCCAACAAAGAGAGGAAAATTATTATTTTTTTCTTCACAACTTTTCATATATTTTGAAAAATTTAAATTTATACTATCATACCAGATTCCTTTAGAAACACTATAAAACTTAAATGGTCTTATATTTGTAAAATTTTCACCCCAGACGATATTTGTTGGTCGGACATTATTTTTCCAATCCTGATCAACAAAAATAGTTACCCGTATTTCATCCGTTCTTTTATTGACTTTAAACACAATATATCCTTCTGCTATACCATTATTTGGATTCAATCTGTCTGTTGCATGCAAATATACTTCTTTGTTATAAAGGCATGCTTGTTGCAAAGACGTCATATTTTCTCCCAAACAAAAACCATATGGCATAATACGACAAAAATTATCATTATGAGTCCATTCAATTGAATTTTCATCATTATCAAATTTTAATTCTTTATTGAAAGATGATATATTCAATAAAATACTATTATCTTTATATTTTAAAATATATTCTTTGCCTTCCAACTGTTTTGGAATTTCCGGGGTTTTTTGATTTTTATTTATAAAAAATAAAGACAACAAAATTATGACTGCAATGCATGAGACAATAATGATTTTCTTTTTTTTATCTATATACATATTCACTCCTGTGGCCAATGCCTATTTGTGAAGTAATCATAAGCAACAGCACCAGCACCGCCGCAGACAATGCATGATGCTCCTAACGTAGGTACTGCTGCAACAACACCTATATAATCTGCAAGTATTGTCGCTGCAAAACCGAGTGCCTGGGCTGCTAAATCACTAAAGTCTGAAATAGGCAGGCAGTAGTTATAGTCCATTTTATCTTTATAAGGACCTCTATCATCCACACCCCCCAATACTGTTTTATCATCTCTAACTACTATTCTTATTGCATCAGGATGATATTTACTGCCAGTAAAAACATTATACCAACTCGGATCTTTGCAGTATTTGGTCACTAAATCGTCTGGCTGAATGTTATTAATATCTATGTCCGTCTCTACTGCACCACTGTCTGCATAGGATGCATCTTCAAGTTCAATTACATAACCTTCTGGCAAATTGACATTTGGTTTATCGGTGAATGCACAATCTATAGAAGGTACTACATGCACTTTCATATTCGTCCTGCATGGACTTGCAAGCCAAAATCTATTTCTATTAGCAAAAACAGGTCCTCTCCCCATAACTTGCAAAAAATACTTATTTGCTTCGTCCGACAACTGGATTGGATTATCCTCTTTTACAAAATCGCCAACTTTGAGTAAATTTATGCTATTCATAGGAGTCGGATTATATTTCTCGCCAGCTAAATCTGCCATGTGCACTCCTATGCTTGCCGCTATTACAGTTGCGCAGTAGAGTTTTCCTTTTTTTGTATTCTTGAAAAATAATGCGCATTCAGCGAATCCTGCAACAGTATCCAGACCGCCCAGATTACTATATACTCCCTCCCAGTCTCCGCTCAAATCTTCACCAATTGGATCATCTAAAGCAGATGTTCCAAATTCGATTGCGGCATATTTTTGCGCAATTGCTCCACCTTCCCATGTTCTTTTTTCCCATGTATATCCTTTTTTTACAAGAGAATGTGCGCCATTCCAGACATCTCCTGCTCTTAATATATATTTAGCAGTAAGTTGCTGTGTCTTCGTATCCGTCCCCTGACTTAACAAGGCACTCATTATTGCATTTTTGTTGTTGGTTAGAAATGCATTGTTTGTTATTCCCGTTGATTGTTTAAGACCTTCATATATCAAAGCATCCATATTAGCAGGAGCCACACCGGAGCCTGAATCAAAACAAGAACTTATTATACCAGGCCATGTTCCTTTACCAGCCATTTTAATTTGCCACTTTTTTGTAGTTGGATTATATGTTGCTCTTCTTACCAATATATTATAAAAATCAACAACTTGATTTATTTCTGCCTGTTTTGCAGCAGGAGTAGCAGAAAAGGTATATACATTTTCTCTAAGGGTTAAAGCCCTGTGATTGTATATATCCTCTAGAACATGATTTATCTTTGCAATTTTTGCTTCCGCACGATGAGCTATTTTTCTCGATATACTCTTACTATACACATCTTGCATAATTGTTTTTCCTTTACTTACTGATTCCACTACAGTTTCTTTCATCTTTGCGTCATCTATGGCTGCATCCACTATATCATCTATTTGATTATCGTCAAGATATTCGCGGAAATACAGTATTTTTTTTTGCTTCATATCATTTTTTATGACAGGTTTTATTATAGGCTTTGCGGCTTCATAACCTGCGTCTGTAGTTAAATCTATTCCGAGATCAGTTGCTTCTTCTGTGCCCATCTTTATCATTCTATCATATATAATTTCACTTCCGTGTTTTGAAACATCATCATCAAAAAAGCTACTTAAGCTATGAACTACGCTTCCAATAGCTGTTTTTCTTCCAGGACTAAAAAAAGAAAATCTTGCAGCCATGTAGTGGATTCTTCTTTTTAATCCTATTTTTGCCAATAGTCCACCTCCCCTAGATCCGAGGTACTTTGCTACTCTACCCATAACAGGCAACTCTCCTACGAAACCAACAACTTTTTTCCCGACTCCGGGAATATTAATTACACCAAATGCTGCGCCTATCATAGCAGTTTCTACCAATGCAAAATCAGAGGGTATTGTCCAGTCTTCTTTTACACCTTTTGGGAGAGCACTATTATATACTAAATAAATAGGGTCTCCCGCACTGCCAATAAAATTTTTCCAACCTCCTGGAATTTCCTGAGGGAGATAAAAATCCTCTATCTCACATTTATCCGCAGCACTGTCACAATCAATCGTAATTGTGTGAGGATTGGAACCTTGATAAGTAAAGGTTATTGTATTGGTACCTGTTGTGGGTGGATTAGGATTAATTTCAACACCAGCCGGTAAATTATTCCCATTACAGTTATCTAAAGTATCCATACCAAAACTACCAGCATGGGCTTGCTCATAAGCAACAGCATCAATCGCGCAAGCCAATGCCTGAACAGAAGTTTCTGCAACACCTGCACTTCCGTAACCGGTCAGCAGTCCCAGAAAATCATTCCATACATCCTTGAGCGTCCCAAAAACTCCTTTTTCTGTGTTGGCTGCCATAACTACTCCGACAAGAAGAAGCATAAACAATACGATAAGTATCAATATCCTGCTATTCATATATGAAAGTGAATATTCACATATATAAATATTTGCTTTTAAGTATTTGACATGTATGGATATTTACAGGAAGATGCAAAAGAAGAGTTAGGAGCAATGAGTTCGGAGTTGGGAGACAGAACCACCTAACATATAAAAATACTTTCATAAATGTTTCCTTGCGATAGGCACTATTTTCAAGCTTTTTTTATTGTTATATAAAATGCAAGAAAACAATAAAAAAATTCCTGTGGGTTCGGTGCTTTATTCAACAAAGTTGAATGTGCAGAAAATCCGAAGAATATTCTCGCATTCTCGCATTCTGTGGATTAATTGTGCAGTTTACTAAACAACTACTAAAAATTCAAAACATAACTTTAAATATATTTAATTGCTTTTATTGTAAATAAAGTATATTATTTAGTAAGGAAATTTAGTTGCAACATCAAATAATCATACAAAAATTAAATCGCAGGATTATTTATTGCATATACTTTAGAGTGAAACGGTTGATAAAATATGGCTTATTCATACATAGAGAAAATAACTTTGGAGGGATTTAAATCGTTCCGCCGCAGGACGGACATTGCTTTTGAACCGGGTTTTAATGCAATAGTAGGACCCAACGGGAGCGGAAAATCCAATCTGCTGGATGCGTGCGTTTTTGTGTTCGGATTTCCTTCGCGGTTTTTGAGGGCATCAAAAATGGGAGGCCTCCTGTACAAAGGAAGCGCCAAGAAAAAGAAGACAAGATTCTGCTCTGTTACAGCGGAAATTGTAAAGATAACTGATGACGGAAGGCAGGAGCTGCTCGTGGTTTCGAGGAAAATCAACCCGCAGGGAGTTTCTTATTACCGGCTGAATGACAAAAGCGTTTCAAAATCGCAGGTGGACAAGGTGCTGGCAGATGCAAACATAAAGCCCAAGGGAGAGAATATAATCCAGCAGGGAGATATCACAAATGTGCTTAAGATTCGTCCAAAAGAAAGAAGGGAAATAATAGATGAAGTTGCCGGAATCCATGAGTTCAACGAGAAAAAAGTAAAGGCATTTGCCGAGCTGGAAGTTGCAGACAGGAATCTTGAAGGCGTTGCAATTGCCCATGCGCAGAAAAAGGAATACTATGAAAAGCTCAAAGAGGAAAAAGAGCTTGCATTGAATTATAAAAAAATAGAGGACGAGATTAAGCAGCTGAGACTGACTTTGGTGTATTCCAATCTAAAAGGAGCAGAAGAGGAGCTTGAATCCATAGAGCAGAATCTACAGATAAAGAAGCAGGAAATGGATATTCTCACAAAGGAAATTGAAGAATATGACAGGAAAATAATAGAGAGAGAAGAAGCGCTTGAGAGGCGCGAGGAAAAAGTGATTACTGGGCTGGACAGCGAGAACAGCGATCTGAAAAAGATTGAAGCGCAAATCAGCGAACTCAAGGTCAAGATAACAAGAAGAGAGACTGAAATCGAGTCAAAGGAAAGCAGGATTGAAGAGATGGAAATGCTAAAGACCAGATCAAAGCAGATTTCATCTGATTCTTCAAAGCGCACAGGATCTTATGCTGTCAGCACAATAATGGGAAGCAAAATCAAGGGAGTAATAAATGTAATAAGTGCGCTCTATTCGTGCCAGAAGGAATATTCGACAGCACTGTATGTGGCCTTGGGAGGACACATAAATGACATTGTTGTTGAAAATGAAGATACTGCAATCAAATGCATTGAACTTCTGAAGAAAAACAATCTCGGGAGAGTCAGGTTCCTTCCATTGAGCAGGATAAACATGTTCTCTATTGGAGGAAAAGCTCAAATGTCATCGCAGATGCCGGGAGTCATTGATTTTGCAAAAGAGCTTTGCTCATACAATGATGAATACGAAATTGTTTTTAGCCATATCTTAAGAGATATGCTGGTTGTCGAGAACAGCAATTATGCAAAGATGCTCAAAGGCATAAGGTGCGTAACGCTTGAAGGTGATTTATTCGAAGCGGGCGGAGCGATAGTCGGAGGGAAACTGAAGATAAACGCAAATGCCGTCAAGTCGTCAGAGGAGAAAAAGGACTTTGAGGATTATGATAAAAAAATAAATCTTTTTAAAAAAGAGATTCAAGAATACCAAAAAGAAGTTAATGACCTGACAAAACTGCTGGGCGAAAAAGAAAAGGAGGCATTATCCCTTGGAGCGCAGAATAATATAAAGGAGTTTTACGAGGAAAAGAAGCGCCATGCAGAAGACATAGATAATTTGAAATTCAAGAAAAAAGAGGCTTATGAAAACCGGGTTGAACTGGAAAAAGAAGTGAGCAACCTGTCAATGCGGAAAATACGGATAGAAACAGACATTGAAAATTTTAAGATGGACTATAGCACCTACAAAGAAGAAGAGATGGAAAATGTAGACAAAGAATCTCCCCTAAAATTGAAGAGAAAAATAAGGGAACTGGAGCTTCAGATTGAAAAAATAGGAATGGTAAACCTGCGAGCAATAGATGAATGCGAGATTTATGAAAAGGAATTTGAGGAACTCAGCGTGAAACTGCAAAAACTGGAGGAAGAAAAGCAGATGATTATAGACCACATAAACATGCTGGAAGTCAATAGAAAATCCATGTTCTTTGACTGCCTGCATACTGTGTCAGGAGAATTCAATATAATATTTTCCCAGATAATGAAAGGAGGAGAAGCGCATCTTGAACTGGAAAAAAATGATGATCTGGACAGCGGACTCCTCATAAAGACAAAGCTAAACAATATTGAAAGAGATATTGATTCGCTTTCCGGAGGAGAAAAAACAATGACTGCCTTTGCATTTTTGTTTGCAATACTAAGGGTCAGACCGTCGCTGTTCTACATTCTGGATGAAATAGATGCAGCTCTGGACAAGGAAAATGCAGAAAAGATTTCTAATTTAATAAAGAGTACAAAAGACACGCAATTCCTGCTTATATCCCACAATGAATACACTGTAAGGAATGCAGACAGGGTTTACGGGATTTCTATGCAGGATGATGAGAGCAAGATTTTCAGCATAAAGCTATAATATGAAAAGCATAGTGATAGCATCAGACCATGCCGGATTTGAATTAAAAGAGCATCTGAAAGCGGTATTGCGGGATAAAGGCAGAATGATAATTGATGTCGGAACCAACAGCAATGAGTCATGCCATTATCCTGTTTTTGCAAAAAAATTATGCAAAGAAGTCCTTAAAAGCAACTGCTTCGGTATTTTGATTTGCGGCACAGGCATTGGAATGAGCATGGCGGCAAACAGGGTCAATAAGATAAGGGCAGCTCTATGCACTACAATAAATATGGCCCAAATGGCAAGGCAGCACAATGACGCAAATGTACTTTGCCTTGGAGCAAGGATATTAAAACCAAATCAGGCAGAAAAGATTGCAGATGCTTTCCTGAATGAGAAGTTTGACAAAGAAAATAAAAGGCACAAGATAAGAATCGAGATGTTTGATTAGTAAGGATTTAAAGAAGTGCACAATGTTTCGCTCAAAGGATTAAACTTGCAACAGTTATCCTCAGGCAGGCATATAGTTATATTATTCCGGCAGTTTGATATTCTCTTTGACAGACAGATGCTGCGCGAGTCCACTTCAGCAGGGGATATTATTTCTTCATTCATTGGAACCAGGCTTCTTGTATGCCTTAGACCGCCTGTGCAAAAAAATGGAACATTGCATTCAACTGTGACATTTTCTTTTTCAAGATATACTTTAAACATAGCTGGGAGCTTGATGATTCTCTTTCCTTCCTCAACAACATTTAAATACAGCAGGGCATTTCTTATTTCTATTACTTTTGCTTCTGTTGCTTTGTCATAATTCATCATAAGGCTTCCATCGCTTATCATTTTTGCTGTTATTAAAAACATGATTCCTGTCAGGACAGCCATGACAAACATTATGCTTTCAGAACTCATGAATGCTTTCCTTGTTTTCATATTTTATTTAGTTTATAATGCTCCCATAATTGCGGCCCATGTCGCTTCTATGCATGCCCATATGCGCAATCCTCCTTCTCCGCGTATGCATTGAGCGAATCCAACAGCTGAACTCGCAATAGAGATGATGACATTGCCTGCCTTTGCAATACTGGTAAATAAGACCAGTATAAGCAAAAGGGAAACTATAGCGATTATTATTGTCTTTAATGACAGTTTTACGAATGCTTTTCTTTTTTCCATTGAATATAAAATATATATTAATTATTTAAATACTTTAGACGCAACAGAAAAATAATTTTGCTTAATTCAAATGGTTTAGAGCAAGATTTTTTCCTGTATCCTGATTGAATTTTTTGTCAAAGAATATAGCGGTGGTATCCATTCCCCCATTGCATACTCTGATAAACATCATTGTTCCTGTTCTCTTCTCTTGCTATGCATAATCCTCATCCAGCAATACTTCTTCACAATTAAGCCCCATGCTTTCACATGATCCAGTAACTCCGCCACTATCGTATAAATCTATGCATTCCATAATGCATTTCTGGCTTGGCAGGGAAGTATTGATCTGTTCAGATGCATTATCCGATACGTCTTCAGTTGATGCCTTTACAACATTCATATAAATAGCAATTGCTACAACAATCATAATGCCTATCAACAGCAAAATCACAAGCCATATCTCTGTTTTTCCAACTTTTTTCATATTTATATCTCCCTGTCTGGTTTTGTTTTTACATTAATGTATCCCTGCAATATATAATCATAATCTGCCTTGGCAGTGAACATATACGGCTCCATTATATTTACTGTCGGAGCTGCCATCGTGCATCGGATTTCTGATGTCTTATCTTTATATATATCCAATTTATTTAAAATTATTCTGTTTCTGTTTTCTGCATCTATTGCATCTATTAAATCTCCACTTTCATCCATATAGTTCTTATTCATTGTATCTTTCATCTCAAGCATATTTCCATTATTTTCGAAGTCGCAGTAAAATCCATTTAATTCACTATTCTCTTTGCCTGAATCCCTAAAGATATTCTCTGCATCCTTGTTAACTTTCAGGCTTAATGTATTTATATGCCCGTATCCTGCTCCTTTATTCAGCACGATAAGTTTTATTGTCCATTTGTTTTTTGATGTTCCTGTACTTGAACGTATGGGCTGCTTTGAAGTGGGCTCTATTTCTATTGCCATGGGACCATAAGTTCGGACAGTTGTGCCTTTCATCTCCATTTCATTGTCTGTAATGGATTGCTGTATGATTTCAAGTGGATTTGCAAAGTAAATATGAGATTCGCTTTTTGCTTCTGCTGAATATTTTACATTAAACCGGAACGTGCATGGTTGCATCAGACCGGCTGTTTCCTCATTGCTGGGAGCTTTTATTTTCCACACCAGTTCAACGCTGTCTTTTGGATTAATGAGTATCCGGCGCCCTACAATTACTGATTGGGAATATACTATATTGCCTGATCCCGCTGTTTGTGATTTTATATTCTCCTTGAACAACTCAATTCCATTGCCGGGATTTATTATAAAAGATTCGATGTTGTAGAGACTTCCGCAATACTGCACAAGAACGGAGGATGCCTTGAATTCCGAAGAGTCGTATGCATATTCAGGAAGACCGCTGTCCAATGCAAGTTCATCTGCTGATTTTTCGGTCAGCTCATAGGGTTCTATTTCATACTCTCCGCCAACAAGAGTTATATATTCTGTCTGGATATTATAATCTGTTTCAGTCCTGTCAGGCGCAATAAGCGTCACATTCTTGCCTTCATTTTTGATAATGTATTCTGCATACTTCTTGATAACTACATTTGTTCCATCCCATTTAAACCAGCTGTTTCCTTCGCGTATGATTGTCTCCATTCCATTTTTTTCTTTCCACAGATAATATCTCTTTATTTTTCGCTCCTCAAGTATCATCTTAGCAGGACTTTGCCCTGTATTGGTAATTCTCATCCTTATTTGGGCAATGTCATTGGTGTTCAATATACCTGATGGATAAATGTTCAGATAATCCACATGAAGAAGATCTGTTGTCTTTATTGTTTCATTGCAGCCAGAAGACAGAATAATCAACCCAATAATCCAAAATAAAGCATATTTTTTACCAAACATAATCATAAATAATAACTAAGAAAAATATATAAATATGCCTCTTTTTT
Source organism: Candidatus Nanohalarchaeota archaeon (assembly GCA_003660905.1). Classification (GTDB taxonomy): domain Archaea; phylum EX4484-52; class EX4484-52; order EX4484-52; family EX4484-52; genus EX4484-52. The sequence continues at coordinate 17,974 of QMVB01000006.1, forward strand.
TAGGCATCTAAAAAATGTTTGTTGCTGTTCTTATTTTTTTTTCATTTTCATTTCATGTTTTATGCGCAGTTTTATCATCTTGTTTATCCTGTTTATTTCTTTTATATTTCCAAGTTCAAACATTTGCTGTTTCATGACCATTAATGTTTCCATATCCATTATATCCTCCCCTTCTTTCTTTTTGACGTTGATTGTCTCTTATCTTCTGTACTGCCAATTTATTAGAAATTGACACTGCAAAAATTATTTAACAGCAAAAGTATTTAAAGGTTTCGTTTTTTCATTTTTTTTATGAAAAAATACTATTCTCTCAACATTATTCTTGCATCGCACACAACAGCCTGTTTTTCATTTAAAAAAACAGGATTTAAGTCAAATTCTATTATATTTTCCGATTCAAACATTTTGGATACATTTAATATAATATCAATGAGTTTTTTTCTGTTTATTTTTATATTCCTGTAGTTGTCCAGAATTTTTTTTGACTTTAATTCACCAATCATATCTTCTATGTCCTTTTCCTGCAAAGGAACGAGTCGAAAGGACACATCATTAAATGCTTCTACAAAAATTCCGCCCAGACCGAACATAATGGTTTTCCCGAACTGGGCATCTGTTTGCCCGCCTATTATCACTTCAATTCCGCATATTGTCTCTTCTATCAAAATGCCATCTATTTTTGGCTTGCTTATATTACCTGTGGACAGCCAAAATTCATTTGCATTTGCTATAATGTTGTTGTACTGCTCTTCAAGCGTGTTCATATCTGCTACATTTAGCACTACGCCTTTCGCTTCTGTTTTGTGCAGAATGTCCTCTGACATTAATTTCATTACAACAGGATATTTTATTTTTTTTGCAAATCGCTGGGCAGAAACCTTGTTTTTCGCGAGGAAATGCTTTGGTGTAGCGATATTGTATTTTTTCAATAGTTTGTAGCTTTCGAATTCCGTGAGTTTCATAGACATTATAACAAACTAAAAGTATTTAAAAAAAACGGTATTATAACGAGTATGATAAGAGCATGTTCAATTTGCAAGAGACTAACTGAAAAAAGAGAATGTGATGTATGCAAAAACAAGGATTTAAGTGAAGAGTGGAGTGGGATTATTGCGGTCATGAACCCAAAGGAGAGCAAGATTTCACAGAAACTGGATATTCAGGTTCCTGGATTGTATGCCCAGTACGTAAGAAAATTATAAGTGAGTTAAGATGAATTTAATAAAAAAAGAAGAGAAAGACAACAAATTACTTGGCAGAAAAGAATTTCTATATGAGGTGGAAACAGACGGTCATACAAGCAAAAAACAGGATGTACTTGAAGAAATAGCCAAGACTGAGAAAATAGACAGCAACAGGGTTGTCGTTGTGAAAATAAGCCAGGTATTTGGAAAAACAATCTGCTATGCAACAGCTTATGTTTATGATTCAAAAGAAAGTGTATTGAAGAAAATAAAGCACGAAAAAGGTCCGAAACCGGGCAAGAAAAAGGAAAAGCCGGCAGCGGAGGAAGAAAAGCCAAAAGAAGAAGAATCCAAAAAAGAAGAGGAATCTTCCAAAAGCAGCGAAAGCCAAAAGAAGGAAGAATAATAATTAAATTAAATTCAAAAAGGTGAAATTATAGCAAAAAAACCAAAAAGTAAATCAAAGCACAAAAAGGTCGAAGTTTCGAAAAAATACGAAGTTGTAGACAATAAAATAAAAAGAAATTTCAAAAAATGCCCAAAATGCAGAAATATTTTGGCAGATATGAAAGACAGATATTATTGCGGTTTCTGCAGATATACTGAAATATTTAAGAGATCAACCAAGGAATAATTATGGCAGGATTAATAAGGTTGTCTTTAGAGCAAATCATTTCTTTGGTTATTGTATTAATTGCTATTATAATAATAGGATTTTTGGTTATCAAATATATGGGTTTTGGATTTATGGATATATCTACTTATAGATAATGAGCAGGAAATCCTTTCTTGGCTTCAATGCAGGATTTTATGTATAATTGTATAAAAAAAACGTCGGGAGAGGGATTCGAACCCCCGTGGGCGGACCCACTGGTTTTCAAGACCAGCGCACTACCGAGCTATGCGATCCCGACACAATATAATTTAAGAAATAATTATAAAAATCTATGATTTTATGGAATGGGCACAATTCTCAATATTTCATGGACAGTTTTGTCTGTATCAATACTGCTTGCTTTTCCTTCGCATTTTAGTAGCATGCGATGCCTAATATTCTAAAAGATACTTCCAGTATATCTTCGGGGATTACCAATATGTAGAAATTTATATTATATACAAAGATATATAAAACTTTTAGCAATTACCTAAAAATGGAGTTAATACAATTTGGTTTGTTTGGACCGGAAGAAGGAAGCGGCATAATAAATATATTATTTTATATAATATTTATTGGTTTTATGCTTTTTGGGCAAAAAATAATGATTTTGCAGACTGTCTGGAGATGCGAGGCACAGTTGGTAAAAATAAAAAAATGGGACAACCAGGCATCTGAATTGATGTTCAAAAAAATAAAGCAAAAAACAAAAAAGCCAGTAACTAAGGAAATAAAGCAAAATGTCAGAAATTTTATGGAATTTTTCATATCCTCTCCTGTAGACATAGATCCTTTTGGTATTGTAAAGAAATTAGAGCATGTGATGAACCGCTCTGAAAACAAGTTCAACCATTTTATTGAAAAGATTGTTCCAAAACTTAAAAAAGAAGACAAGAAAGATGTGAAATTTGCAACAATGGGTGCAATGGGAGTCCACCAGGTATACAAGATTCTAAATCACTTGATAATAACGCTGAGAAAAACAAGCAATATGCAGATAATGCTTATACTTCAGATGTACATGCCTATGCTGACGAAAATGGCAAAATCAAACCTAATTGCAACAAAAGCATTTTTAGATAACATTCCTGTAGGGGATGCAATAGGACCTTATATTGCGGCAAAAATGAAGACGAAAAAAGGCGTTGAGCTGGATAAGGATATCCTTGTCAGCAAAGAAAAAATAGCAGGCAAGACGGTTTACATAATGAAGGCGCAAGGTCCTGGCTCAGCTCTTGGAAAGATGGGGGATGCAATAGAGAAATTGCATAAAAAAGAAAAAATAGATTATATGATTACAATAGATGCAGCAGGAAAAATGGAAGGTGAAAAGACAGGCTCTGTTGCAGAAGGCGTTGGCGTCATGATGGGAGGCATTGGTGTTGAGCGTTCAAAGATAGAGGATGTCGGCGTGAAAAATGACATTCCAATCGATGGCATCGTAGTTAAGATGAAATCTGAAGAGGCATCTATCCCAATCAAAAAAGAAGTATTCGATGCAAGTGCTCTTGTAATTGAAAAAATAAATAATTTAGTAAAAGAAAGCGATGCAAAAAAGATACTTGTAATTGGCGTCGGAAACACATGCGGAATAGGCAACTGCCAGTCGGAATTGAATGACCTGAAGGAAAAAATGATCCCGATATGGAAGAAACAGAAGAAAAAAGAGCTTGAGGAAAAGAAGAAGAGAAAATCATTGGTATACAAGATATTCGGCTCCCCCGATGAAGATGATGAGGATTTAGGATTCTAATCTACGAGAAGATACAGAAGACACAGGAACATAGAGGAAGTGAATAAATAGGGTTTCTGGTTATTTCTTTCATCTGTTTCTGCAGGGCATTCAATGAATTAAATATGCAAAAAAGCTCTGCTTTTTTCGCATCTGTGTTTTTTGTGGATTTATTCAAAGCCCGTCAATCTGTGTCTGATATGTTTTTTCTCCTTCGGGCTGAAGCGGCGTTATTGGTCCTTCGATATTCATTCGGCTCATAATCATTCCGCATAAGCCATTGAATTTTGATGCAGCAGGACCTTTCAGGAATATCTTGTTGACAGCTTTGAAGAACTGGTGCTCATAAGGACCTGTCGCTCCTGTGATATTGAAATTTATAAATAGAATGTCTTTTATCCCTTCAACAAGCGCATTTGTTTCTTTGCGCTTTATGAGATTGTATTTGTCTTCTGGATATGCCTCAAGCATTTTTGCTTTTGATTCATATTTTTTGCCTTCAACAAAATAATCAAAAAATCCTTTTGCTTCATAGAATATTATTTTTCTTCCAGGAACAGCAGGAACAAGTCCCAGTGTTTTGTCGATATACTGCTCCAATTCTTCTTCCTTTGCCAGCAACTCAAGCATTTTTGCCGCAAAGATATTTCGGCTCATAACAAACATTGAAGTTATGAAATCCGCATCCTCCATTATTGCATTGCCCTGTCCCATCGGCATCTCAGTTATGGTTTTTTTTGTCACTACCTTAAAGAATGTAGTATAAATCCTATCCTTATTCCAGTACTTTGCGCTCGTGATTTCTTTTACCTTCTCTTCAACCCATTCTTCTGTAAGCCATGGAAAATCGCAGATAAGACCATAATCAGAATTAAACACAAGCTCCTCTTTCATAAACTTGTCATAGCATCCATATTTGCCGTAAACTCCATTCATCTCATCCTCTCTTGTGAATTGTTTCGGAGCCATTATAGGATATGGATCATCCAGCGTCTTGAATACATAGTGCACCATGTGCGCTGCAAATGGCTCTGATGCGCCAACATGCCTCATAAAATTGGAAAATTGTTTTTTTCTTTCTGCAGTCGAGGACATGGATTCTTTGTACAATTTATACTGAGTAATGTATGGTTTTAGAGATTCCCTTGTTTGTTTTATTATAAACTCCTTGCTCTTTCTCACCTGATCGTACTGCTCCAGCCTTGATTTCAATGTGCTTTCATATATTGCCATCCATTCATTGAATGCATTTAATTTGCTTTTGAGAAGATTTTTCTCAACTGTCGGCATATTTTTAAAGTAAGTGTCTGCTTCAATTTTAGAGGCATTATCCAGATTCAAAAAATCATCAATAATTGTTGGGAAACTGTTTTTCTGGAGATATGACAAACTTGATTTTCCTTCCTCTTTTTGTATGCTCCCGCTGTAATAATCTATTTCGCTTATGAATATATGCTTGAAATAATACATTGCTTCCTTTTTGACCGAGGGATTGGATGATTTTAAATTGTCCAGCTGATTTACCTGCGCACTGTATTTTGAGGTTTTATCTTCCATCGCGTTGAATTCGTCGATATCTTTTCTTATCCTATCCAGACCTTCCCTTATTTTCCTGTCAAGCTTTTCTTTCTGCTCCTGCGTGTAATGATAATAAGAAACAAAGCTCACAGGGCAATAAAAGGATTCTTCTCCTTTCATTACACTCCACCCGTCTTTCATTGCTTCAAAAAATGCGCCGTTGAGAATCCCCATTGTTCCGCCTGCTTTTGTGGTCGGGTTGATGTCGAAGTTTATCTGATTCTCCCCGGCAGTAAAAAGGCATTTGCCCAGATGCTTCCCTGCAAAATTGAGGGGATTAGCTGCATCGGAATTAGCCTCCATGTTTTCGTCAGCAAGAATAAATTTTGCCATATTATTTAATAGAGCAATTGCCCTTTATTAACTTTTTGTTATTCTTCTGTAAAATAGAGGGAACATAATCTTATCTTTACCAACAAAAAATATCTTTTTAAGATTTACTGCTCTATCTATTCTATGATAATAAACAACAGCAAAAAATGCCTTTGCTGTGGAGGGTGCGTAAGCATATGCCCTAAAGATGCAATTGTACTAAAAAACATGAAAATACATATAGATAAAGACAAATGCATCGGATGCAAAAAATGCGTTCTGTTTTGTCCTGTAGATGCAATGGAATTTGTTGAAGAAAAACAATAATTGTTTTTCCTTATATCTCGGCACAAAAGCAATCATAGATGTTTCTTTATGAGCCATACTGCTCCCAAGCTTAATTTTGCGAAGCAAAATGTCTCAAAGATTGCAAGTTGCGCAAGGAAATATTTGCTGATTTTTCTTGTTTTCTTACAGTTTGTGCAACAACAAAAAAATCACGGAGATATGCAATTACACGTAAAACCAGAATTCTAATAAATATAATATTCATCCAAGTGATGAATACCTAAGTCATGGGGAAACATTAGACCTCTAAAGGTGTGA
>QMVB01000007.1 GCA_003660905.1 Candidatus Nanohalarchaeota archaeon
AATGAATTTGACAGTTACGGTAGAATTTGTCAAGAAGTGTTCAAAAAGATTCATTTATGCTAATTTTGACCCAATAAATGAGTTGATTTTGGTTCAAAATCAGGCAATTACGTGAGAAATTGCGGAAAAAAGGTTGTTTTTTGCAAACTGTCAAATGGGTTTTCGTGATTATTTAGATGTTGAACTGTCAAACTTAGGTTGTAAGAAGAGAAATAATATTCAATCTCAGCAGAGTTGTAATCATGCTGTTATTGATAATTCTGTTTTTCTTTGAATGGCATTCTTTTGGGATGAGTTTTATCATTGCTGCTTTTTTTAGTGCAGGATATGTTTTTTTAAGCAAGAAATAGTTATTTTGTCTGTCTTATTCAACATACAAAACAAGGTACTCTGGGTTTTTCTTGATTTTCTTGACGATATTTGCCGGTCCGATTATCGTAAGACCGCTCCTTTTTCCGCTGATTGCTTGGACAAGCAGTTTTTTGATTTTCTTAAGCAATGTGTTATCTTTGTTAATATCAAGGCATGCAATTTCAATGCCTGTAAAATTGTCGGAGATATTTGTCATTATCTCGTTTATAAGTGCTGTCTGTTCACTGGGCTTGATTTCCTCATCAATTATCAGGATGTTCTCATTTTTCAAATCCCTTATAATCTTCCAGTCAACACGACCTTTTTTCAATTCAATAATTTTTTTATGCGGCAGAATCTTTATTTTTAATTGCATATCTATTATTTATAGATAAATCTTTTAAAATTAAATTATACTAATTTGTATGGAATCGAAAAATTTGAATAAAAAAGAAACCGGTACAACAACAATGGGCATTGTTTGCAAAGATGGACTTGTTCTCGCAGCGGACAATAAGGCGACTGCTGGACACCTTATAGTGAATAAAGACACAAGGAAAATTTACAAAATACTCGACAACATGGCAATAACAATCGCAGGAACAGTTGGTGATGCTCAATCCATGGTGAGATTGCTGAAAGCAGAAATGAGATTGTACGAATACAACAAAAGCAAGACAAGCGTAAAGGCGGCTTCAACATTGCTTGCTAATATTTTGCGCTCTTCGTACAAAAGCTATATGCCTGAGATGGTGCAGTTGATTTTAGGAGGCTATGACTTCAGGGGACCGCAGTTATTCTCTCTGGATCTTGCAGGAGGAATGTCTGAAGAAAAACAATACACTTTCAGCGGCTCAGGCTCTGTTATTGCTGTAGGTGTCCTCGAAGGAGATTACAAGGACAATATGACAATAGACGAAGGGGTGGTGCTTGTAAAAAAGGCATTGACTGCTGCAAAGGAGAGAGATGTCTTCAGTGGAGGCATCGGCTTTGATGTTCTTAAAATCACAGAAGGCAAAACTGAATGGATAAAGCTTTAATCTTTTTCAAAATCTAATGCCTTGTTAATTATAGCGCAGAATAATCGTTTTGCTCAGGCAGATTATCTAGTTTATTTTATGTCTTCCTCTGCTTTCTTATGGAGATTGCAGAAGTAAGAAAACCAATTAATAGAAAAGCCATTGCATTAATGTCAGGTACAGGCTTTTCGAAAAAATATCTTCTGTTGAATGGAGTGATTGTGTATGTTGCTGTGTCTTGGGCAGAAAAGCCAGTCATGCGTGAAGTAACTGTTACGATAAGATCCCCGCTAACCTCGCTTATTCCTCTTGAAATCAGCATAATTTTTTTAGAACTATTTGCTTTTATTTCGCATTCTATGACCTTGTCATTTTCTGCTCCTTCCATTCCTTCAATAAAGGAAAACTGCCATATTGTCTGTGCGCCGCTTGTTCCATCAGGAGTAATTTCAACATCGAATATATCATCTACATTCAGCGTATTGTTTATTTCAATAATATTTTTGATTAATATGTCTTTCAAAGCAGTTACCGAATTATCTTTGAATGAGACAGCAGGGTAAAAAGAAGTTACTGGATCATTGCAGATGCCATTAAAGCAAAAATTGCTTTCGCATTCTGTATTTGAATTGCACTGGCAGCCATATATTGCATTTTCCTTCCATATTGAGCCGTCCCACCAAAATACATTTGTTTCTCCATCACAGTCAAGGGCATAGTCGCTTAGGTTTATTTTTTCGCAGACAAAAATTCCCGAAATTTGGTATGTATTATTAATATCTATCTGGGTCTTTGCTGGCATTAATGTGCATGCACCAAAAGAAAGAGCACTCATGTATATAAATGCGATTAATAAAGTAAGGGAAGCAATATATTTTTTCATGTAATAATAGGAACTTAAAATTTATTAATGCTTTGCTGCCAACTTCACTGCTTCTGCAACATCGACTGCGACTTTCCTGTTCAATGGAGAGGGAATTATATTATTTTCATTTAGCTCATCAGGGGCAATCGTATTGGCTATTGCCATGGCTGCTGCAAGCTTCATATCTTCTGTTATCTGCTTTGCTTTTGCATCAAGGGCCCCCCTGAAAATCCCGGGAAATGCCAGGACATTGTTTATTTGGTTTTCAAAGTCAGACCTTCCTGTGCCTATTATTCTTGCTCCTGCTCCTTTTGCCAAATCAGGCATAATTTCAGGGACAGGGTTTGCCATTGCAAACACTATTGCATCTCTTTTCATTGATTTGACCATTTCGCAGCTGACGATTCCCGGCGCAGAAACGCCGATAAAAACATCTGCATCTTTCATTGCATCCTCAAGCAGCCCTTTTTTGTCGCTTTTGTTTGTGATGGATGCAATTTCTTTTTTTGCATCATTAAGATTATCCCTGTTTTTGTGCACAATTCCTTTGCGGTCGCATATTATTATATCTCCTACATTTGCAGATAAAAGCATTTTTGCAACTGCTGTTCCTGCTGCTCCTGTTCCGCTTATTGCAATGCTGATGTCCTCAATTTTTTTATTGACTATTTTTAATGCATTGATAAGGGCTGCCAAAACAACAACTGCTGTCCCGTGCTGGTCATCGTGAAAAATAGGGATTTGCATTATCTTTTTCAGCCGCCTTTCTATTTCAAAGCATCGCGGCGCAGAAATATCCTCTAAATTTATCCCGCCAAATGTTGGCTCAAGCAGTTTAACAACATTTATTATTTCTTCAGTATTTTTTGTTGAAAGGCATATTGGGAAGGCATCCACATCTGCGAACTCCTTGAATAAAATGCATTTTCCTTCCATGACAGGCATTGCCGCTTCCGGTCCGATATCCCCCAATCCCAGCACAGCAGTCCCATCAGAGACCACAGCAATAAGGTTTCCCCTGCTCGTGTACTTCCAGACATTTTCCTTGTTTTTGCTGATTTGGCGGCAGGCTTCTGCAACGCCGGGAGTGTATGCAATGCTCAAATCATGCGCTGTTTTTATTGCGCCGAATTTGTTTGATATTGTAATTTTGCCTTTTTTTTCTTTGTGCAATTTCAAAGATTCTTCTGATATGGAATCCATATTAATTAAAAAAAAAAGAAAAATATTTTATCAACAACTGCCTATGCCTGATTTGCCGGAATATGTTGGCGAAAAACTTGCTGCTGCATTCTCTTTAGTTAATACTGTAGAGCAGTATTCTGGCTTAGTAGTGAATCCTCCACACAAAACGGATTTTACTGCTTCTGCTGTCCTTCCTCCAAAGTCAAATTCACTTACTCTTTCATCATTCATTATCAATGTAGGAGATCCTCTTACACTATACTTTTTGTTCAAATCGAAATCAACCTGCGCATAAGCAAGACCTTTTGAAGGGTCTGTCATGCATGCATTTAGTTTGTTTATATCTACAGCAGATGATGTCAGGCACTCATCAGTTTTTCCTTCTTTTATATAGCATGACGCGTATGGCCAGTATTTATCTGCCTGTTCTTCTCTTAAGCATATTTGCCTTAAATTTTCTTGTGCTTCTGCATCGCCATGCATAGAAGTTATTTTATTGTCAACCACAGCACCCATGTATCTTATCATTATATTATTTGATGCCTCTGGAATTTCCTTGATTATCTCTGCCATAATTCTCTGCATTTGTAGTCCATAAGGGCATCTTGAAACCACATAAGCTTCCAATTGAGGGTTAGCTGACTGTTTGATTATTTTATTTGACGAAGCTCCTGCATTACTGTTATCAGTGTTTTTCTGTTCTGCCTCTTTTTTTTCATTTTTCATTTTTTCAATTGTCTGCTTGTATTCCTCTATGTCTATTCCTTTTGGAAACAATACCTTTCCGTCCATTGTTATGAATGAATTGAACACTGTATCTCCCTGTGGACCAGCTAATTTTACATTGACTGAGTACATTCTATGGTTTTTCGTTGAATTTACGATAGATGGAGTTACATTCAGCATTTCCAGGTTCGGATCCATTTCAACCACATTCAGAACAATGGCTTCTGCCTCTGCCAGAGATATATATGTATCATCCGCAATTGCAACACCATTATTTGCTGCAACCTCAGGATTTGCATTTATCTGGGTGTATGCAAACATTATAAGTATGCCTATTACAACTCCTGCAGCAAGGTATATTGCTTCAGTTTTGCAAATTGTACTTTCCTTTTTAGACTCTGTCTTTTTACTAACACCAACTGTTTTTTTCACATCTTTTTTTACTTCCTTTTTTTGAACTTTTTTAGAAGTTTTCGATGCTGTTTTTTTTGCTTTTTTTGCTACCATAATCATCATTTTTTAATAAGAATTAAACTCCGTTATATTTAAATAACTTTCCTATTTTAAATGGTATGGCAGATAAAACATATATATCTAAAATAAAGCAGGCACTCTCCAGCAACCATATTGTAATTGGTTTGAATAGAGTGATGAAGTTAATCAAAACAGGAAAACTGTCAGATGTTTATTATTACAACTCTTGCCCTAGCACTGTTGTTGATGAATTAGCATATTACCGCTCTTTATCCAGTTCTTTAAATTTAGAGCAAATACCAATATCCAATATTGAATTTGGGACGATGTGCAAAAAGCAGTTCATGGTAAGTGTTGTTGGAATCATGAAATAAATTCTATTTTATGCTCTATGAGAAAAAAATTGAAAAAAGCAGCAAAATTTATTTTGGAGCAGCAAAATGGCAAGGAAAAAAAGACAGAAAAGCGCACAATAAAAAAAAGACTGACTGGCATCTATAAAATAAAAAAAAAGATTTTTTTTAATCCCGAAAAGAAAAGTAAATATATTATCATTGGCATTCTATTATGCACTGTCCTGTATATTTTTGCGCCAAATGGCTTATTTTTTATTGCTGCATTGATTATAGTTTCACTGTCCCGTCTTTTCCAGAGATTTTGCCCTTTTGAAATAGGGATTGAACTAATTACCTTATTTACTGCTTGTTTTACTATTGCATACGGTCTTTTGATAGGATTAATATTTGGTTTTTTTTCAATGCTTGCAGCAATGATAATTTCTGATGAGATAAAAGAAAGATGGTCTTTCATTGCTCTTATTTCTATTCTTTCTGTTGCATTGATTGCTGGTCTATTTCCTTATGAAAACTATATGTCTTTTGCAGTATTCGGACTGCTTCTGGCATTAGTGTACGATTGTTTGTTTGATTTGATTTTTAGGGTTACTCTTGGACGAATGAATATATTCAAGAGAGTTATATTCTATGTTACTCATCTGTATTTCAATTATTTTTTGTTTTTCTATCTTGGAAAAAAAATACTGGCTTTTCTTATTGGTGCATAAATGCAAAGAAAAAACAAAAAATATGACGAATCAATACTGCAGCGCAAGAGTTCTGCAATTTACCGGATAAAGTTAAAGTCCTGAACGAAGGCTGATTCTATCCCTGCCTTCTTTCAATCCCTGCCAGTAAAATCCCCGCGGCAATCAAAAGGCGACGGTCTATTAACGGGTCTTCTGATATTGTCATAAGATATTTAAGCACAAATGGGTTGAACTCCTGATTAATTCTGGCTATTTCCCTGTTGTTTGCACTGATGATAAATTTTTGCGGAATCAAATTGATGAATCTGCTCAGAAGCGCACTGCTCATGCTTTCCTCGGTCAATTTGCCAATCTCGTGCCCGTCATTGGAAAGAAAAGTCCATTCATCCTTTAAGAAAGATTTTAAGCCTTCTCTTCTTATCGCTCCGACAGGCTCGCCTGTAGTCGTATCCTTTACATTGTAAGTTGCGCTGATGTCGAAAATCTGGGGGGTTTTTATCGTCAAAAGCTCGCGGCTCTGGGTTTCATCAGAATAAATCCTGAAATCTTCTTTTAGCTTAAATGCTTTCTGCTTTGAATAAAAAAGAATATTTCCTGCCTCATCATAGACATGAAAAGCCCCGCCAAACAACTTGAAAACTTTTCTGCGAAACAAATACTTCCTGTGCTCAAACCGGTCGCTGATTTGGGTTTCCATTAGTTTATTGGGAGCATATATTTATATATCTTTATTCGGGGAAGGCATGAAGGAAGTGATTCAGCCCATTGGATAAAATAAGTTATGCAATATCCTATAGGTCAGGGATTATATTCAACCCGTTAGATAAAGCAAGTCAGGTATTATCTAACAGGTCAGGGATTTTCACGAGATTTAATATATAGTATTAATAGAAATTGGCGTAGCCTGATTTGGGCGGAGGAAAACAGTAGAGCGAAGCCGCAGCCGTTAAATCGCTGTTAAGTCCCTCTAATGAATGAGGGTCGAGATTTTATGAATTAAAATCGGAGAAGTCGCGAGTTTGACGAGCTTTTTAACAATTAACTTGTTCTAAAATGCCAACATAACATCCGCTTAATTCTGCGGAATATTTGTGCTGTTCAATATTTTCATTTACGTCATCTGGGCTAAATTTGTAACAAGAATCTTCTTCAATCCAATTCCAACTTTTTGAACAAGCGAATATTGAATATTCTTCTCCTGTTGTTATGTCGGATAATATTAATCTTTTTCATAATATCCAGCAGAAAGAACAAAATCGCCACCTGTTGTACTAATTAATTTAGCTGTAACAAATTCTGGTTCTGTTGTAGTAGTCGGAGTGGAGGTTTGTTCTTCAGGTTTTATCTGTTGTTGAACACAACTCCCAATAACAAGTACTCCTAAAATTGCAATAACACTACTAATCCAATAATATTTTTGTTTCATATTTATTCTATAAATTTAACGACTTTTAAATAACTTTTATTATAGTGCGAGCCGATCTCGATTAGACTTAACAATTATCAACCGAATTGTTTGCACTAAAACACATGAAATCACAACAAAAAGCGAATAATCTCCTTCCTTAATAACTTTAAGCCCAAATACATTTCTGTACATTCATGCAGATTTATTGGCGGTCAGCCTAAACGCAACTTCATTTGCTTTCCTTAAAATCTCCTCTTCTCCTTCCACTTTCCTGTTATGCATCAGTATTTTCCCGTTACAGATAGTTGTATCCACGCAAGTCCCGTTGGCAGAATAAACAAGATTTGAAACAAGATTGTGGTTTGGATTCAGGTTCAGGTCTTTTAAGTCAACAAGAATCAAATCAGCCAGTGCGCCCTCTTCAATCCTGCCGCAATTAAGTCCAAATGCCTTTGCAGGATTAATGGCTGCCATTTTAAAACAGTCCTTTGCAGGCAGGGCAACAGGATTTCTGCTGTAACTTTTTTGCAGCAATGATGCAAATTTCATTTCCTCGAGCATGTCAAGATTATTGTTGGAAGCGCATCCATCTGTTCCAAGACAAATATTCACTCCTGCATTTTTCATTTTTTCATAAGGAAAAACACCGGAGCATAGTTTCATATTTGATACCGGATTGTAAACAACACAGACATTATATTTTTTCAATATCTTTATTTCTTTATCATTTGCATGGATGCAGTGCGCAGCAATTACATTATCTCCCAAAAATCCAATATCTTCAAGATATTCCACTGGTCTTTTTTTGCGCTTTTTTATGCAGTCATCTGCCTCTTTTTCTGTCTCGCTCAGGTGAATATGAATCATTAGATTATGCTTGTCTGCAAATTTCTTTGCCCATAACAATGATTTTTCTGACACTGTGTATATTGAATGAGGACCTAAAGCAAAATTAATCCTGTTGCTGTATTGCTGGCTTTGGATGAATAATTTCTCATTTCTTTCAATCTGCTCTTTTGCTTTTTGATTATCAAACATATCGATAAAAACAGCAGATATATTTGCCCTCAATCCCATTTCATCTGCTGCCCTTGCTGTTGCGCCATAATGCCAGTACATATCATTGAAAAAGGCAGTCCCTGATTTTATCATCTCAAGGCATGCAAATTTTGCCCCCCAATAAACATCATCTTCTGTCAGTCTTGCCTCAACAGGCCAGATTTTCTTTTTCAGCCAGTCTTCAAGTTTCATGTCATCTGCATAGCTTCTAAATAAGTTCATAGCTGCATGCGTGTGCAAATTTAAAAAAGAAGGAAGTACTGCTTTGCTCATGGCATCTATTATATTATCTGCTTTAGCATTGATTTTGCTGTCTATCTTATTGATGATATTGCCTTTTATGTAAATGTCTTTTATTTCATTGCTCAGCAAAGCATTTTTGATTAGGATTGACATGATAATTCATGATTTCTTAATCATCTTAAGCCGAAATATATTCTCCCTTTCCTGCTCTTCTAAACTGAGCCGTATCTTCACAATGTCTCCTTCCAGTTTTGGAAGAAGAATATATTCAAGGGCATTTACCCTTCTCTTTGTTTTTTCTATCTCAATTAGCAGTTTCCTCAGGGTTGTCTCAATTTCAGCAGAGTCAATTATTTTTTCCAAGAGGCATTCATACTGCATTGAAGTGCTGTTCAGCCTTGCAGAGCTTTCTATCCGGCTGTAACCTCTATCGTATATGCTTTTGCATATTTGTCCCTGCTTTGTGATTTTAGGGACTTTAACGCCCATCAGGTTTTTGGTTTCAATATCGAGCGGAATTTCCTTTAGATAAAGAGCCGCTGTCTTTACTGCAACGCCCCCGTCATACATTTCTGTAATTTCCATTTTTTTCTGCGCAACTGCGTAAAGTTCAGAAACCTGATTTTTTAATCCCTTTGCATTTTCCAGAACCTTGAAAAACTCCATTATCAGACCGTCTCTTTTCTTCTTCAGCAGACTGTAGCCATTTTTTGCCAGAGCATACTGCTTTTTTAATTTCAGCAGTTCGCTTCGTGTTAATTTTACATCTCTTGCCATAATAGATTATTGTGAAAATATTCTGCTTTTCAAACCATCATCAATGGTTTTTATCAGGTCTTGATTTTGAAGTTCCTGACTGTCTTTTCCCCCGTTTATATTGATTATGTATGTTGCACTGCATATTTTTTGACCATATATTCCTGCTGTATCGCACAGGCAGCCTGCAACAGATAGCTCTTTATTATCAATCAGATTCCTGTGAGCGTTTATTATTCTTTCAACAGAGTCATGCACATTGTCTTTTACGCATTGTATGTGCTTGTCCACCGCTGCATCTGTCGTATCTTTAGACGAGTTCTTTATGGTCTCAAGGCGTTTTTTTATCGCAGGCGTTTCATCACTAAAATCATCTGCCGCGGCTTTTACTGCACCGCAGTCAGTGTGCCCTAAGATCACGATAAGAGGGATTTTGAGATGATTTATTGCATAATCAATCACTGCATCTGAATCTGCTGAAGTATTTCCTATATCTTTTCCGACAAAAACATTTCCCATAATATCATTAACTTCGCCATATAGATTCAGCGGCATTCTTGAATCAGAGCAGGTTATAATTGCTATTTTCGGACTTTGGTGATCTGCGTGCTTTTTCAGCTCTGCTTGATTTTTATCTGCAATCTGCTTATTGTTTTTGAGCAGGTGGCAAAAAAATTTACAGGATTCTTCAATGGTCATGTTATCATCTCTTGTATTTATGATATTTCTTTTTTGTGTCAGGCGATATTCTTGTCAGCTCATCTGGTGGTATTGTGCTCATAATTTCCCATGCAATATCAAGTGTTTTTTCAATATCTCTGTTTTCATAATAGTCCTGCCTTACAAATTTGTCTTCAAACATATCTGCAAATTTAAGCAACCGCTTGTCCTTTTCGCTCAGGGACTCTTCCCCGACAATTGCGACAAGACCCCTTAAATCCTTTCCTTCTGCATAATTTGCGTAAAGCTGGTCTGAAACCTGCTTGTGGTCTTCTCTTGTTTTTGCAGCGCCTATGCCTGAATTCATAAGCCGTGACAGGCTTAAAAGCACATCAATATTTGGGTAAATTCCTTTCCTGTGCAGTTCCCTGTCCAGTACAATCTGTCCTTCTGTGATGTATCCTGTCAGGTCAGGGATTGGATGGGTAATGTCGTCCCCAGGCATTGTAAGTATCGGCATCTGCGTTACGCTTCCCTTCTTGCCCTTAATCATTCCTGCCCTTTCGTAAATGGATGCAAGATCAGTATACATGTATCCTGGGTAACCTCTCCTGCCTGGTATTTCTTCCCGCGCAGCGCTCATCTGCCTAAGGGATTCGCAGTAATTTGTCATGTCTGTCAAAATTACAAGCACGTGCATATCTTTTTCATAAGCCAAATATTCTGCGGCAGTCAATGCCATTCTTGGAGTTACGATACGCTCTACTGCCGGGTCATTTGCAAGATTCAAAAACACAACTGAACGGGACAATGCTCCTGTTGTCTCAAATTCCTTTATGAATTTATGGGCTTCCTCGTTCGTAATTCCCATTGCCGCAAAAACCACTGCAAATTCCTCTTTCTGGTTCTTTACCTTTGCCTGTCTTGCAACCTGCAAAGCAATGTCATTGTGAGGCAGTCCGCTTGCTGAAAATATTGGCAGTTTCTGCCCGCGCACAAGCGTATTCATAGTATCTATTGTTGAAATTCCTGTCTGTATGAAATCAGCAGGAGAAATTCTCGAATATGGATTGATGGCGGCTCCGTTGACATCCAGTTCTTCTTTTGCAATAATATCAGGACCTTTGTCTATAGGGACTCCTCTCCCGTTAAATATTCTTCCAAGTATGTCCTCAGACACACCAAATTTCATTGTCTCTCCCAAAAATCTAATGGATGCGCTTTTGTCAATACCGCTTGTCCCTTCAAAACTCTGGATGACAACCAAATCCTTTGAAGTGTCCAAAACCTGTCCAAGACGTATATCTCCTGCACCTACTTTTATCTTTACTATTTCTCCATAGCTTATCAAGTGAGTTTTTTCAACAAACAAAAGGTCTCCTTTAATCTTCTTTATTGTTTTATATTCTTTGTAATTCATAATATTCCTCCTTATATGTCCTCAACTAATTTTTTCAATTCTGCCTCTATATTCTTCTTTGCTTTGTCAAGCACTTTTTTATAATCCTCATTGAATTTTGCCTCAGATATGGTGTTTCTTGATTCTATCGCGACAATATCTCTTGCTCTTACACCTTTGTCAAGAGCAGCATACGCTTTCTGCCCTACCCACAAAATCGTATTGAGTATTTCTTTTGTCTTGTCAAGACTGCAGTATGCATCTGTCTTATGGAATGCATTTTGCTGCAGCATGAATTCTCTCAAAAGACGCGCAATCTCGAGAGTAACCTGCTGTCTTTCAGGCAAAGCATCGCTCCCGACCAGTTGTACGAGTTCCTGGAGTTTCTCTTCTTCCTGAAGTATCTTCATGGCTTCGTTATTGAGTTCGCTCCATTTCGAATCTACATTTTTGTCATACCATGGATCCAGTGTCTTTTTGTACAGGCTGTATGATTGAAGCCAGTTTATTGAAGGATAATGCCTCCTGCTTGAAAGCTTTGCATCCAATGCCCAGAATACCTTTACAATTCGCAGGGTATTCTGCGTAACCGGCTCACTGAAGTCTCCTCCCGGAGGAGAAACTGCTCCAATTACTGTAACGCTTCCGATTTTATCGTTAAGCCCGACGCATCTTCCTGCCCTTTCGTAAAATTCAGCAAGTTTTGAACCAAGATAAGGAGGGTATCCTTCTTCCCCAGGCATCTCTTCTAATCTGGATGATATTTCTCTCATTGACTCTGCCCATCTTGAAGTTGAATCAGCCATTAAAGACACATCATACCCCATATCCCTGAAATATTCAGCTATTGTAATTCCTGTGTAAACACTTGCCTCTCTTGCCGCAACCGGCATGTTTGAAGTATTTGCAATTAATACTGTCCTGTTCATCAGCGGCTTCCCTGTCTTTGGATCTTCGAGTTCCGGGAATTCTGTCAACACTTCTGTCATCTCATTTCCTCTCTCCCCGCATCCAATATACACTACAATTTTTGCATCAGAATATTTTGCAAGGGATTGCTGGGTTACTGTTTTTCCGGCCCCAAAAGGTCCCGGAATAGCCGCTGTCCCTCCTTTTGCAAGAGGAAACAAAGCATCAAGGATTCTCATTCCTGTAATTAATGGAACTTCCGGAGGCATTTTTTCCTTTGTCGGACGAGGATGCCTGATAGGCCATTTTTGCATCAATGTTATTTTCTCTCCACCATCCAGTTCAGCAATGACATCCTCTACCTTAAATTTTCCCTTTTCAATAGTTTTGATTGCGCCTTTCATCTTCGGAGGCACCATTATCATATGCTTGATTGTTTCGGTTTCCTGCACTGTCCCGATAATTGCTCCTCCTTCAATAGCATCTCCTTTTTTAACTGTCGGAACAAAGTCCCATTTCTTGTTCCTGTCAAGGGAATTTACAACAACTCCCCTCTTGATGAAATTGCCTGTCTGCTTTTCAAGTTCCGGCAAAGGTCTTTGTATTCCGTCGTAAATGGATTTCAGCAAGCCCGGACCAAGTTCCACACTCAAAGGCAGTCCTGTATTTTCTACCGGCTCGCCCGGCTTTATTCCTGTAGTTTCTTCATAAACCTGTATTATTATCCTGTTATCCTCTATCTGGATAACTTCACCGATAAGCTTTTCATTGCCTACTTTTACAACATCGTGCATTTTTGCGCTTAAACCCTCTGCTGTAATAACAGGACCGCTTATCCTGTAAATCTCTCCTGTATTCTGTTTTGTTTCCATATTATCTCTCTTTTTCTTCTTCATTTAGCAAATCAATACCGATTGCTTTTTTTATCATCAATCTCAATGAATCATCCTTCTGATCCTTTTCCTTCAACACAACAAATATCGGCGAAACCGTTGTCAGTGTCTTGTCCTTTATGTCAGCTTTTAGGTTGTTGAACACCTCTGCCTCTATTATTACAAGACCTATTTCTTTGTTGCTGAGCAGTTCCTTTGCTGTCTTGTTTGCCTCATCCCTGCCTGAAACAACAAAAGACTCCTTGATTCCGCAAAGGTTAAACCCGAGCGTGAATTTATCGCTTCCAAATGTTGCTATATTGTACATAATCTAAATCACCAAGTGCTTCCTTATTTCCTCCTCTTCAAGACCGTATTTTTTCCCGTTTGCAATTGCCAGTATGTTTCTTCGCTCAATATCTTTCTGGGCCAGGTATCCTATCACAACTTCAGCGGATATATTTCTTACCCCGAAAATTTTTTTTGCCCTTGTGATTTTTATTTTTTCAAGCAGGCATTCAAGCAATTCGATATCCTTTGCATCCACTGCCTTTTTTATTATGTCTACATCCTTTCTCTGCCACTTTGTCGCCGAAAGTATTGAAAAGCATTCATCTAAATCCTTTGCATTCACGAGCTTGCGCAAAACCCCTTGTATTCGGGATACTTTGTTTGGTATGATTATCCCAACTATCTTTTCTTTTTCAACATTTTCTCTTTTCAGTTTAAGTATGTTCATTATGTTCTTTGAGCCGATAATCACATTCAGGTAATCAGCCAACACCTCCTGCTTATTTGAAATGCGGTAAAATGATTCTGAAAGATTTATGTAATAGTACATATCCAATATATTTTGCAGGTCAACTAGTTTTTTCTCCTTAAACACTCCTATCAGCAATTTCTTTGTCTTTTTGTCAATTTTAAGCGAATTGAAAAAATCAGTCTCTGTCGGGCGGGTGTAGTATGAATAAAATGACTCGTAAGTCATGTTTCCGAATGGAATTAGATATGGCTTTATCTCGTCAAAGCTCATGCTGTTGATTTTTCCAAGAGCAAAATACTTGACATTGGACAAATAATAGTTCTTGAACAGCGCAGATAAAAGAATATTCAGCCCCCGATAATTTACAGAATATTTTATGAATTCATTGCATTCCCTTGCTGTATTGTATTTCATCGCCGCTTCGATAAGTATATTTTTCGGAACTGTAGCAGATAAAGTGTTTATGGCCTGCGCATAAGTTTTTTTCTTTAAGTAATCTGCAATTTCATAAGGACTATCTGTTTTTAAAAGCCGCTCGTAATCTTCTTTCTTCAGCAAAGAGCCCTTGCGGTACATTATTTTTGCATAAAAGTAAGGGTATTCCTTTAATTTTATTTTTTCGGATTTAATGCGTCCAAATAGCATTTCCTTTGCGCTTTCGTTTATCAATTTCATAGATTCTAATGTTGTTCAAGTTTATTGATTATTGCAGACATCACTCTCTTTTCAAGAATATCTGCCAGACTATCCATTGTCAAATCAATAACTACAGAGTCATCCTTATTTCTGGCAATTATTCCAAAGACAATATTTTCATCTGCCTTTATTTCAATGCCTTTTTCAGCAGATTTCAATATTGCTGCATCGGCAGCAGAAGCATATACTATTGCGTCATCACCAAGCTCTTTTTTGGCTATCATAAGAAGCTTTTTGAGTATTTCCTGCCTTTTAGAGCTTTTGATGTTTTTCAGTTCCTCCTTTGCCTCGCTAAACAATTGCTCAAGTATTTTTTTTTCTCCTGTGAGAATTATTTTCTTGGCTTCCTGCTCATACCCGAAGAGTTTCTCTTTTTTTACCTGTTTTGCCTGTCTGAGTGCAGTTTCTGCAATTTCTTTCGCCTCGCTGTTTGCCGCATCAATTATGGATTTTGCCTTTTTGTCTGCCTCTTTTTGGGCATTTGAAATTATCCTCTTTTCCTCGCTTGTCGCATCTCTTATTATGCTGTCTATCAAATTATCGTCTTTCATTTGTATGCCTCCGTGAATATTTCAAAAAGATGCTTACTTTTATGCATTAAGTATCATTATTGAAATAATCAACCCGAAAATTACCAAAGTTTCCGGCAATACTGTCAATATAAGTCCTTTTCCGAAAAACTTTTCATTTTCTGACATTGCACCTACTGCTGCAACTCCTATTTTCGCTTCTGCATATCCTGCGCCAACTGCGCATATTCCTACGGCAAGTGCCGCTGCTATTGCTGATATTGGTTCTACCATTTTATTTCACCTTTTATTTATTAAATATTTTTGATTGTTTTTTATCCCTTTCCAAAAGGATTGTATTTTTCTCCTCCTCCATCATAGAATTTTGTAAAAAACTCAACATAATGCAGCCTTAGAGTGTGTATGAACGGGCTGAGCATTCCCAGAGCAATATTGAATCCGTGCCCTGCAAACAACAGCAATCCTCCTGCTATCATTCCCATCAGTCCTGTTGAAATCAGATTCAGTGCCTGCTCATTTACAAGAACTGCGAGATAAACCGATGCAAGACCTACTGCCATAAGCCGCATATAGGACAATATATTCCCGAGCAGTCCCGGAATCTCTATAAGTCCGCTAATGCTTTCTGCTTTGTATATCAAGACAATGCTTATCAATGCAAGAATTGCCCCGGCATATATCTGCTTAAAATATATCAACGCAACGCTCAACTGCAGCATAATCCATGCAACAGCCCCTGCAAAATGCATGTAATTTTTGTGCTTCAGATGATTTATTCCGGAAAGAACGAATCCGAGATTTATATGCACAACTCCTGTGCCTATGCATAAAAGCATCAAGGTATTTATTTCATGAACCCTGTGAAAAAAGACATGCAGAGGCATAAGTCCAAAGATGCTCTCTGCCCCGAAAAACTCCCCGAATATAAACCCAAATGCTATCGTGGAAAGCCCGCACATGAAAAATATTTTTGACAGAGACTCTGCGCCTTTCATTTTCATTATCATCAGGGCTATTGAAGTCACAATAATCCCATATCCTATATCCCCCAGCATCATACCAAACAAAAACGGGAATGTAAATGCCATGATTGCTGTCGGATCTATTGTATTAAACTTTGGAAGCTCATAAAACCCTAAGAGAAAATCATAATCCTTGACTGCTTTGTCATGCTTCAGATACACGGGCGCGTTTTCCTCTGCTCTTTTGACTTCAATGTAAATGTCCCTGAACGTTGATATTTTGGCTTCAAGCAGTTTAATCTTTTCGCTCGGGACCCACCCGGAAATATAAATTGTGTTTCTGGTTTCTCCAAAATACAGTCCACTTTGCTTCTTCTCAACTTCCTGCTTTAGAAGCTCTCTTAGAGAAAAAATCTTGTTTTTGTTTTTGCTAAAAAAATCAAACCCTGCCTGCTTCAGTTTCGCTCTTTTTTTTTCAAGACCTCTCTTTTGCTTTTTAAAATAATCAATTATCCTGCAAATATTATTTGTTCTCGCACTGCTAAAATTTTCAAGCATTGTCTGAAGATTCCTTTCTTTTGCATTATGCTTTGAAAGCAACTCTTCTGCCTGCTTTTGAAAATTCAGTGGATACACAGCAATGAAGCATTTTGATTTCTTTGAAGAATAGACAATAGCACTGCACTCTTCATATAGTTTTTTGCAGACAACATCGGCATCAGGGGAACTTGCAAAAACAACATTGCAGTTTTTGAACGGACCAAAAACATTTGTTTTACGCACATTTATCTTCTTCAGCGCCTCTGCCTGATTTAATGCATTGTTCAAATCAATCAGTTTTTCCTTTATTTTTTCAATTTTTTTCATATTCTCAATCTGATCTTCAATCAATGGAAAATATGCCTGCGTATTTACAGGAACTGTTTCGTAATTCTCTTTAATTTTTGATTTTTCAAGGACATTGTTTATTGCAGAAGTGAGTTTTAGATACCTTACAGTAGATGTTTCTGCGCTGTCCAGGGGCGTGGATAAATCAACAAAATCAATTTCACGCTTGTATTTTTTCAGATGAAGCATCTTAAGAGAATAAAGAAGTTCAATTATTTTTTTCTTGTTTTTCTTATTTGTAAAAATCTCAATTTTGTTCATCTTTGCAGGATATAGATTCATAAGCACTCCTTTTTTAGTTTAATTTAAGCAATTCTTCTGAAAAAACATCCTGCAGAGCGGATTTTTTTTGGTCTGCCTTTTTTCTGAATGATTCGACATTGAGTTTTGCTTTTTCAATCAAAGATTCACCCTGTTTTTTGCTTTCGATTTTTGCAGTCTCAAGGGCTTTTTGAGCTTTCTCCTGAGCGTTTTTTATAATCTTTTCCTTCTCAAATAGTGCTTTTTGTTCTTTTTCATCAGCTATTTTACAGGCTTTTTTATTTGCTGACTCAACCCTTTGCCTGGCATCATCCTCTGCTTTTTTTATTTTCTCCAGAATAGAATCATTATTGTGTTCTTTCATTATATCAATGATATTTATGCGAAATTAATAAAAAGCTATTGGCTATATAAAAAATACTATGGCTTCAGATTCAACAAAAATGATGAAAATGTTTATATCAAAACCGTCAAAAATGCTCAATTTCAAGAATCATAATATTAAAAAGCCGCGAAAATACGGGCTGAATGAAAGTGTCTGCAGGAGATGCGGATATCGTGGAAGAGGCATGATAATGCAGTATGACCTGCATTATTGCAGGAGATGCTTTCGGGAAATCGCAAGCGAACTTGGATTCAAAAAATATTCCTAATTCTATCCACGAGAAGACACAGAATAGTTAAATCCACAAGATTCTTACGATTAACACAAGATTAAAACAATAACAAAATCTCGTGAAAATTCCTGACTCATTGGATATTGCATAACTTACTTTATCTAACGGGGTTGAATGAATAAAATTGGTTTCCGTACTTTCCTGCGGACAACCTCGTGAAAATCTGTCACTCCCACATGCTTATTGAAAATATTGCCGGTCCAAACATCCATGGCGTCTTTCCAACATAGTATTCTTCTGTCTGGACATCTATTAGGCTTATTCCATATTGCTGAAGAAATACACTTAATCTTTCCTTTGCATCATCATGCGCCGCTGTTTTATTTGGAAATATCGCTCCGTATCCGACAAAGCCAGGAACCTTGAATGTATATATCATCCTATTATCCGGGGAACTGCCTGTGGAATTCATATAATTGAATCCGGTATTCATGCTGACTGAAAAATTCTTGTTCGGCAAAAACAGATTGGATGGAATATTGACTATGTATGGATCTCCCAAAGGAGCATAATCTATTTCATAATCATCCAGCCTATATATCTTCTGCCAGCCCGAACCATCTGAATTATTTATGTAAACATAATCGGTCCAGTAATCCGAAGAATATGAAGAAACTTTTGCATCAAGCACAGTAATGCCGTCGGGAATATTATATGTTTTGTTTTTTGGGTTATCAATAACACCTCCAAATTTATCCCTGTCAATAGTGACTGTCACTTCCTTGTATTTAATTTCCTCTGTAATAGGCGTATAGTTGAAATAAATGTATGAATCAGGAAAAAGAATATTGTCTGCCACTCCTTCTATGGTTATTACCTGCGTGGTATATGAAAGATTGACCATGGTCTCGGCAATTTCCAGATATATGCTTTTTAATTCATCTGCATTATTGCTCTGGTAGTATCTCGGACAATAGGTTGCATTTGTTCCGTTCATCCAGTCATTTGCGCTGCAGTTCCAGCATGCAATTTTCCTCAGTGTTGTTGCATCTGCACTGCTCCCGAAAGCAACAGAATATACTGTAATGCCATAGATGTCTCTGGCATCGCAGCCTGCCTGAATTGCATCATTGTCAGAGTTTCCTGTCCCTTGCTCTGCGCACTGCCTGTTTGCCTGTCCATCACTCATTACAAGCATTGCTCTCCTTCTGTACAACGGCTCTGATATTGCCATTAATTGTAAATCAAATTTTGCACTGATATTATCCTCATTTATAAGTTTTACAGCTACAACATTGCTTCCATTAACAAGATATGATTTGTTCAGCGTTTTTTTCTCTTTTATGCTGACGTCATCGATATAAAACCGTTCATCATTCCAACTGGACCTGCATCCAAATTGTATAGTAAAATTATGGACTAAATTGAGTTCTGATAAATCTATGGTCTCATAATGATATATATTGTCATCGTCATTGCCATCATAAACTGCGACAGTATGCCATTGGCCATCCCATACTGTAACATCGCCATACTCTCCTGGCTCAAATGAATTTGGACCGAGTTTCCACCAGTAAGAAAGTTCAGCGCCGCTGTATCCTGTTAAATTTACTGTGATTCTTGCATATCCGTATGAGTCCATATCCCTGAATACAAGAACATCTGTTCCATTGTGCGCACTGTACGATGGATTATTGGCCATTATGAATATTTCTTCCCCTGTATCATCAATAAACCAAAAACCCGGCGCATTATTTATGTCATTTCCATCAATTTGATGGTTTCCATCACCGTAGTAAGTTTCAAAGCCATCATAAAATATATTTTCTTCTTCCGGCCTGTTCCAGTATTTTGCATAGTGCTTGACAGTATCATTGTCTACCAGATGACCGTTTATATAGACCTCTGCATTGTCGTCTGAAAGAACATGCATATATGCATTCACAAAACCATCCACATTATCTATGGTAAATTGTTTCCTGAAATAATAATCGCCTCTTCCTGATTCTAATGAAAAGTTCACAAAGTCAATTTGCGTAAGTGTCTGATTTGCATGAAATCCGATAATTTTAATTTTAATTTTATTGTCCGCAGATAAATAATTTTCGGAATTTTCCACTCCGCTACAGGTGTAATGAGTCCACGCGTTTGCAGTTGATGTCTTGTTTTCGCATAGAGTAGATTCCCATGAGTTATCATTGTAGTTAAAAATAAATAAATAATAATCAGAGGTCGTATTTGACTTTAATTTTACATTTGCCTTAATGGATTCCAAAGGCGCGGTTATGGAATCAGAAACAAACTCAATTTCTGTCTTTTTTTTAGTGCCCTTTATTTCAACATTGTCCACATAAAACCGCTCATCATCCCAGCTTGATTTGCATCCAAACTGCACAATAAAATTGTTAATCATATTGTATCCGGCTAAATCTATTTGTGCATGACGATAGATATGGTCATCGTCATCTGTATCATATGTTACCACAGTATGCCAACTTCCATCCCATACTCTGACATCTGCATACTCTCCTGAATCAAATGAATTTGGACCAAGACGCCACCAGTAAGAAAGTTCAGGGTTTTCATAAGCCGTTAAATCCACAGTCGTCCTTGCATATCCATAAGAGTCCATGTCCCTAAATACAAGAACATCTGTCCCGCTGTAAGCAGAATATGAAGCCTGGTTTGCCATTATAAATACTTCTTCTCCCGTGTCGTCAACAAACCAATAGCCCGGGGTAGCATTTATATCATTTCCGTCAATTTGATGGATTCCGTTTCCATAATATGTTTCAAAATCATCATCAAAAAAAGCGATTAAACTATTATCTGATGTAATATTTAGCGATATATTATTTTCTGTATGCGTATCATTTATTGTCCCATCGCTATGAACGCATTCTGCCAATGTATAATTGGATGCATTGCAGTTGTTGTTGGCTGATGAAATATAATTGCTTCCAATATCAGTAGTTATATTGGGTGCATATGGCGTATCTTCAAAACCCAGGATAGCATTTCCGAAACTCCAGTATGTGTCATTGTAATTGAGGTCTGTCCATTTTCTTCCGCTTCCGTCATTTGGCGGTTCGGCTGAAGGATAGCTCGTATTGTAAAGCCAACTGCTCTTGTTTTCAATCAAATAC
The DNA here is from genome assembly GCA_003660905.1 of Candidatus Nanohalarchaeota archaeon. GTDB lineage: Archaea > EX4484-52 > EX4484-52 > EX4484-52 > EX4484-52 > EX4484-52. The sequence continues at coordinate 20,835 of QMVB01000007.1, forward strand.
AATAGTATTACTTTTTTCTCTAAAATTTCGCTGGCGCTGTTTATCCCGCAGCAAATACATGTTGCGGGTTCAGTAGCACCATAGGCGTTTATTTGGCTTTTCAAACTTGTTTCATCATTAGATAAATTGTGCGTTTGCTCTGTAGTATCACCAAAAGAAACTAACCCTACATTGTTTCCTGAAGCATTCAACATACCCTCTACAAAAAGAGCATCCACTTCCTTTGCAACATTGATTCTACTTCTATGGCATGGATTGGAGTTATCGCACAACCCTCCTGTGCAATTGGAATCTACATCGCATCCTCCCATACTTCCACTGACATCAGTAATCAGCACAGCATCTCCATAACCATATCCTCCCTCTTCTGCAAAACTTCCTTCAACAAAACCAAATCTTATAGGAATAGTTTTAGAACTCAAAGAACTATAGCTTAATCCCGAAGATGCCAGACCTGCGTTTATTTGTCCTTGGGATATATGGGTCATCTGCTCCCCAGTAGTGTTGCTTACAAATACAGTTGCATTGGCAATCTTAAAATACACTGAGCTGTTTGTTATGTTGTTGTTAAAATGCAAAAATGCAGTCAGATTGGTCATTGAACCAGCTACATAAAAAGAGGAATATAAATTGAATAGCCCGTCTATTCCCGGGAAATAATATTTATCTTCCTTAATTATAGTATTTAGCTGCGTTGTGTTGTACAAAATCTTTATATACCCTCCTCCAATGTATTTTTGACTTAACTCAGAAGAGAGAAAATTGATTGTTATATTATTTTGATTTGGCTGAAGATAGGAAAGATAAGTTGAATTTGTGATATTGTACTTTAAATTTGCACGAAGCATGGTCTGGCTTGCATTCCTGTAATACACCCCGCTATACTTGCCATTAATATGCAATGTAAAATTATCGCCTGTATCCATTTCCATGTATATTTTTTTCACAGTATCTATATTGGATGGAAGAGTGAATGTCTTTGAAATAATTCCTTGCCCTATAAATCCCCCGAAATAGAGGTATTTAGATGTCTCTTTGCTGATTTGGACGATTGTGGACCTTGCTGTGTATCCTTTAGACGGAACATTTTCTTTGTATCCGGAAATTATGCGAGAAGCAGAAGTTATTGTGTGCGCCTCATGAAAACCAATTGTTGAGTTATACAATATTGTGCTTGTGTCAATGCCCTTCATTTTAAGAGTATATTTCATATCCGGAGAGAGAAGAGGAGTAAATGTCTGCGCTGTTATGTTTTCAATGTACTCTGTCTGGTTGTACGACCACAAAAGACCGCAAATATCAAGCAGGGTTTTATTTATGTCTTCCTCTTCAAGATAAGTATTATTTATCATTTCAGCAACAAATGTTTCATTGAGGTCGCTGAGCTTTGTGAGAGACAATATTTGCATTGCATCCTCTGCATTGAAATGCATATCCTTGTAATGTATTGCATCATAGGGTCTTGAAGAAGAGACCTGAAATACAATCACAGAGGCAATCAAAAGAAACATGAGAGCAACTGCTGCATCCATTGTAAAGAAAAATGCTTTTTTTCTGCAACATGCATTACTTTTCATACAATTATTATTATGAAAAAATATATAAAACAATTATTCAGTTAATAGATGATGATTATGAATGTATTCAAAGCATACGATATAAGAGGAGTATACCCTAATGACTTAAACGAAAAAATTGCATATAATATTGGCAGAGCCATAGTTGAATCAACAGGCGTAAAAACAATAATAATTGGAAAAGATATGAGAAAATCAGGGAAAGGATTATTTGATGCCATTGTGAATGGAATAACAATTCAGGGAGCTGATGTTGTCGATATCGGAATGTGCACAACTCCGATGATCGGATTTAGCGTCTGCAAATATAATTTTGATTTTGGAATAATGATAACAGCATCCCATAATCCAAAAGAATACAATGGATTCAAACTAATAGGAAAAAAAGGGATTCAACTTTCATCAGATAATGGCATAGGAAAAATAGAAAAAATTGCAGGCAAAAACAAATTTATCCCTGCCGAAAGGAAAGGAAAGATAACAACAAAAAACATACTAGATGATTATGTTTCCCACATAATGAACTTTGCCGAAGGAATTAGAAAGATGAAAGTCGTAGTTGATTACGGCAATGGCGTCGGCGCAATATCTGCAAAGCCTGTCTTTGAAAAGCTTCCGCTTGAGATAATTCCTTTGTTTGAAAACCCTGACGATGAATTCCCGAATCATCCGGCTAATCCTCATGATATTAAAAATTTCGATGCGCTCATATATAAAATAAAGAAGACATGCGCAGATATAGGCATATTTTTCGATGGCGATGCAGACAGGGCAAATATTGTTGATGAAAACGGAACAATAGTTTTCCCTGATATTATGTTGTGCGTACTTGCAAAAGAGCAGCTCAAAAAATACCCGAAAGAAAAGGTGTATTATGATTTAAGGTCTACAAAAGTATTGAAAAAAGTGATTGAAAAAGCAGGGGGACTGCCTATATTAACGAGAGTGGGAAACCCTTTCTACAAGGAAAAACTTATAAATGAAGGAGGTTGCCTTGGCGGAGAACTCTCAGGGCATGTGATGTACAGGCAGAATTACTGCATTGACGACGGTCTGTTTTCTTCCCTGCAGTTCCTAAAAGAAGTCTCAAAATCCGGGAGGAAAGTCTCTGAACTTGTCGCTGAATATAAAACAACATTTAAGACACCGGAGATAAACCTAAAAGTAAAAGATGCAGATGAAACAATGAAAAAAATAGAAGAAGCATTCAGCGATGGAAAAATATCCTATCTTGACGGTATGACAGTTGAATACAGCAATTACTGGTTCAACATCAGGAAAAGCAATACAGAGCCGCTGATTAGATTAAACATTGAAGCAGATACTAAAGAAATTATGGAGAAAACAAAGGAAAAGCTGCTGGAGATTATTAACTCTGCCTGATTCAAATATTTCTCTGCCGTAGGAATGTATTTATG
>QMVB01000008.1 GCA_003660905.1 Candidatus Nanohalarchaeota archaeon
CATAAATTCTATTGAAAAATCCTGTTTTTTGTAAACTGTCAAATAGGTTTTCCTGTCTTATTTGGCGTCAAACTGTCAAAGTTGGGTTAGAATCAATAGAAACACTAACAATAACCGTATTAGGATATGCCTTTCTTATTTTATCTATCCCTGCCATTGTTGAAACAACAGACAAAACAATTATTTTTTTGAATGATGATTTTTTTCAATAAGCATCTCTGCATAATAAGAGCACAATTGGCTGTTCAGTTTTCCGCTCTTGAATTTGCCCATGTTCACAAAATACGACGTATGTCTTCCGTCCTTCAAGACCAGATTATCATCAAAAAATAACGCTCCTGTATCTGCAAGCAGTTTCGCGAAATTTTGTTTATATGTTTCCATATTGAAAAGACAAGTTTATTTTTATAAATATGCTCTATCAAAAAAACCACTAAAAACCATCAGGCATGAATTAATAAGAGGTTGTGTTTTCTTTGACATTTGACTGTTTTTCTTCTTCTTTTCTATTTTTTATCTTTTCAATAATAGAACAAACAAAATAACTGATTATTATTGCAAAAACAATGCAAAGAATAAAGCTCAAAACAAAAGTTATCATCATTGTTCCTGCCGTTCCAATATGAATTTTTGTGGATATTATGTATAAAGAAATCCATGCGGGCAGATATAGAGGAATTAAAAGAAGCCGGATAATGCCTGACTCTAGTATAGATTCCGGCACATACTCAAAAAATGACAATAAAATACCTATATAATTTAGCAAACCCCAAATAATGCCTATTTCAATCTTCTTTTTCATGTCCATATTATTTTTTTTCTATGCAGTTTTGAGTCTGCAAGTTGCAATGTACTTTTTTTTCAAGTGAATATCTTTTCTCATTTTCATCTAATCCTATTGATTCATCACAGCGTAATGTAATATCAATAAGTTTCGCATCTTCTTTAAATTGTTCAGAGGCAGTTATAATTGTTTTTTTATCATGTTCAAAAACATAATTATCTTTACTATTCTTCTCGGGCGCAATGTATTTTCCATCATTATAAAACACTATATCTAAAGACCATGGCTTAAAATCATATTTTGAACTCATGGTTATTGTTATAGTATTGTCCTTATTTTTCTCTATACTTTCTACTTTTAGTCCATTGCATGGCAGATTTCTTTTCGCCATATCTGCGTATTTCTGGATTTTTTCATCATTCCCGTATTTATGCAATAATTGATTGAAGCATTCGTATCGTTGCCCTACAATAATGTTTTTATCTTTGTCTTTTTCGTCCGCAATGATTTTTTTGCAGGTATTGATGCATTCCTCTCTTGTCAAAACATCGTATTTTTCACATGCCTCAAAAGCAGATAACTTGATGCATGAAGTAAAACAAAGAGAATTTTTTTTGCATATTTCAACTATATCTTCTGCTGTTTTTGCAGATTTGATATCCTCTATATATTCCTGAAATTCTTCTGCTCCTTTTTTAGCATCATATTGCTTTTTAAAATGCGAATCCTTATCAAAAAATAAATTGTATGCAACTATTAATCCAATCAAAATAATCAATAGAACAATAATAAGTTTAAGAGTTATAGCTCCTTTGCTTTTTAAGTTCATAATAGTAATTGCGAGAAAACTATTTAACTTTAAATAAATTAAATAGAAATTATTTTATGTCAAAAAAAACATATATTCTGGCTTCGTGCTATGTTTTAGTTTTTTTATAGTGTTAGTTTTTATCTTATGATCCACTTGATTTTCTTTTGAGTTCTGCAACTTCATAGAGGAGTTGAATATAGAGAAAATTAATATATATTGTAATTCATTTCTCGCATAATTCCCTCATGTATTCGATTTGGCGGGATTAAATCAAAACAACGCGCAAGCATTTTGTATCCATAATTATATAAATATGAATTTCCTTTATTTATACTTTGCATAAGGCGAATTAGCAATAAAAAAGAAATAATATGAAAAAGAAAACAAATAAAGCAGAAACATGGATTGAAAGCAATAAATATATTATTTTAGTTTTGCTCTTTTTTTCATTTTTATATTTTACTAATCTTGAAGCATACAAGATGTTTATGTGGGATGAAGCAGAATATGCTTCCCTTGCCCATTCATTGGCAGAGAATGGAGAATATTCAATGAATTATGAGATAAATGGACTAAGACCTCCTCTTTATCCACTATTGATTGCATTTTGCTTTAAATTGTTCGGGCAGTCTTATGAAACAACAAAAATTCCAGGAATCCTCATGTCCCTTGTTGTAATATTTTCAGTTTACTATTTTTTGTCTAAAATATACGACAAAAGAACTGCCTTAATATCAGCGTTTTTATTAGGCATAATCCCTTTTTTTTGGAAACAAACCATGCACACCCTAACAGGGATTACATTCTCTGCCTTGAATTTTATATGCCTGATGTTTTTTTACATGGGATTCAACAAGGATTCAAAATATTTTTATGGCGCCTTCCTGTTTTTTGGGTTGAGTCTACTTACAAGATACAATGCCCTCCTTATAATCCCATTCATAATTCTCTATGCGCTTTATCTTTTCTTTGTAGACAGGAAAAAAATCATCTCAGCTGTTAAAAACAAAAACGCATATCTGTCTCCTCTGGTTTTTGTAGCCGCCATAATTCCATGGGCGATACATGAGAAAATTCATTTCGGTGATGTTTTTTACGGGATGAAACTCGCATCCATGCAACTCCCGACATACAATATAGCTTCATTTTCGTGGTACCAGTATCTGCTTTATTTGCCCGGCATTTTAGGAATGTCCATTTTCATATTATCTCTTTTTGGTTTGTATTACATCTTGGTCAAAAAAGACAAAATGGGTCTTTTCCTGCTACTTAACTCAGTTATAGTTCTGGCATGGTTCAGTCACTATTCTTACAAAGAACCAAGACTTATAATTCAGATAGTGCCTATTTTGGCTGTTTTTGCAGGAATTGGGCTTTCAAAGGTAATTTATCCTTCTGTCAAATGCCAGCTTAAATCAAAAAACATTGCATTGATTGCAACTGTAGTTATCCTAATCATTTCCTTTTATTCGAGCTACAATTCAGTGACGCCCTATATTAATCAGGTGACTGCGGCAGGCTATCCTTCTTTGATTGATGCAACAGGTTATGCAAAGGTAAATTCAAAGGCAACTGAAAAATTGATTGGGGCTTCAGGTCCGCAGTATTACTGGTATTCTAACAGGAAGATTGTGGGTTTTGCGCCAAATAAAAGCGAGTTTTCCAATGTCCAGCTGAAAGACACGTCAATAAAATACATTTTAATCAACAACCATGAAAGAAACCAGCCCAGATATATTCTCGATTTTTTTATAGATACTTTTTTCAACAAGACTACAGGACAACTAAAGCATAATGAAGATACGAGTAATGTCAAGATATTCGGCGACCTGATGCATTTCAATGACCCTATGAATTATCCAACTACAATTGTAGTTTCAAGAGAACTGTTTGACTTGAGAAACAATGAGCAGGATTGAAAATCATTTTTATTATCGCAAATAAAGTTAAAAACACAACATGCTCTTATATATAATGGGGAAAAAAAGGAAAAGGAAATATAGCTTTGACAAAACAAAGAAAAGAAAGCCTGATTTTGACAAGACAAGACAAAACAGAGATGGTTTTGACAAAACAAAGAAAAGAAAACCGGAATTTAAGAAATCAGGTCAAAAAAAACAAAGCTTTGACAAAACAAAACAAAAATTCAGCAAGCCAAAAAAAGAGGACATAAACCCAAACATATGCTTCATCAAAGGAAAAGTAGCAACAAAAAACCTTACGCCGGGATTTAGGGTATATTCAGAACTTATTGTAAAAAAAGGAAATGACGAATATAGGCTATGGGATGAAAAAAAATCAAAGCTCGCTGCTGCAATAAAGAAAGGCATTACTCATTGGAATATTCCTGTAGGAAATAAGGTGCTGTATCTGGGAATAGCAGATGGCACAACAGCATCGCACATCTCTGACATGATAGGGGAAAATGGCATTATCTATGGCGTTGAATTTGCCTTAAAGCCGGTTCAAAATCTTCTTTGCATTATAAAGATGCACAAACGGGACAATATTGCTCCAATATACGACGATGCAAAACTCCCGGGAAATTATGCCTCTATCGTGTCCAAGACAGACTTAATCTATCAGGATGTCGCGCAAAAAGATCAGGTTAAAATCCTGCTGAAAAATGCCAAATTGTTTTTAAAAAAAAACGGCATGATTATGCTCGCCTTAAAGGCACGCTCCGTTGATTCGACGAAAAACCCAAGGCAGGTGTATGATGATGCTCTCGATGAACTGAAAAAACATTTCAGAATTCTTGACTGGAAAATACTCGACCCATTTGAAAAAGACCACTGCTTTATTATAGCAACTAAACTATAAAATTTCGCAAGAAAGTTTAGTTTCGGCAAAAAGAATTTTGCTCTAATCCCTGAATAAAAGCAAAATTATTTTCCTGTTGGGCAGAAATACTAAATCATCCAAACAATTCAAAAAGCACAGCAGAAATATTTTTTGCCTTTACAACACCTGAAGCCAACAAAACACCATTTGCTCCGTTCTTTACGCAAATATCTACATCATTTCTTGTCTTTATCCCGGCTCCAATCAAAATGCGCGCATTATACTGTATAAATCTTATTTTCTTTACTATTTTTTTTATCAGGTCAGGATCTTCTTTTGCAATAGAAGTATCTGTTCCTATTAATTCAGGAGGCTCTATAGCAACAAAATCCGGCTCAAAACACGCAACAGCCCTTGCCTGATTAATCGTGTCGGCGCAGCAAATCACATACATCTTCTCTTTTTTTGCGGCAGTGATTACATCTTCAATCTTGTTCAATTCTATCTTATGCTCACTGTGATTAATTATAAGCCCTTTTGCGCCTGCATCCTTCATGCTCTTGACTATATTGTAGCCTGTATTTCTTCCATAGTCAAAAGCCTCTGCATGCTGGGCAAAAATATTAATCTTTGTCTGCTTTGCCAAAAGGCGGATATCAACTGCCTGGGGCGCGATGATTGGATTATATTTTGGTGTCTGGTCGGTCTGTATCTGCTCTATTGCCTTTGCAATCTCAATGGCATTTTCCCCGAGAGATTCACTATATGTTTTGAGATTGATTGCGATTACCGGTCTTTCAAGAAGCATAATATAAGTATATTCCTGCAAACATTTATAAGCTTATTTCTGTTTATAACAAAATAATAGGTGAAAGATATGCTTAAAAAAAACAGTTTTGAAGATAATAAGAGGCCTCTGGATGTACTGAACTACGCAAAAAACAAAAAGGTTGTTGTATACCTTAAAAATAAAACGATAATATCCGGACTCCTTCGGGCCTTGGATATCCATCTAAATATGTGGGTAGATGATGCAGATGTGCAAACCGACGATAAAACCACAAAATTTGGGAGGATTTTGATAAGAGGAGACACAATAATATTTGTTTCCCCGGTCGAAGAATAAAATTATAGCATAGTATATTTACATGCTTTGCATTTTATGCAAGACAGGAAAAAAATATTGGAGTATTGTTGCTCGTAAAGAAAAATCCATTAGACTTGATTACAGGGAAAAATTCAAGATTTTTTTATGAGAAGAGACAATGTTTATAAATTTAAACTTGAAAAAATGGTATGGGATATTATTCAAATAAATCAGGATATTACAAACCAATATTTATTTTAATGTCTGTTTTTTGCTTTGCCATACTATTGCTCTATAACCATCCGGCAGAGTCGCTCAATATTTCCCAAACACTCGGAGGCATATCCAGCGCAGGTTCTTCTATTTTAGGGCATCTTATAGGAATAAAAGATAATATTGTCCAAATGGGATACCGTCTAACAGGGAAAAAGGAAAGAGAGAAAAAGGAAGTTGTTTTGACTATCATCCAGACCTATGATCATATTGAAGTTCCATTCAGCAGTCCGGTTGAACTATCCATTAATTACAAACAGAAAAACACATTTGCAATAAATCCTCTTTTAATTGACGTTATCAAGGGAGATTCTTTGACAATCAATAATTTTACAGGCATTACTGTCACAAAAAATGATTTTAACTATAAAGGGCAGTGCAGCTCCTTCTGGCTGAACCAAAACAAAATACACCTGCAAAAGCAGATTAACAAAATAAACATAGAAGGTAAAAAAGAATATAGGGATAGTGTGCTGATAAAGGATGCAAAAATCAATGAACTTGACTTAAAAAATATAAGCGGGAGCATTGTAATAAACGGGGAAAACATAATGAATATAGAATTCAGCCAAAAACCAATGCACATAGAGGATTTCGAAGGACATATAAGCATAACAAAAAGCAATATTTTGTTTACTGGAACAATAGAGTATTTGAAAGCCCAGAATTTTGTCATTGAGTAAAAAAGATAAATATTAACATTTAAATAAATTAACTTATATTATATACTAATTAAAAAAGAGGGGAGACTATGAGAGAAGAGTATGCTATAGTGTTAGACATAAAAAAATCAGGCTACGGAATGCAAACCACAGAAAAGGTGATTCTTGTAGGATATGGCAATTTTAATCTCCTTGAAACAATTTCCTATCCCGGAGCAGAACTAAAAATACAGGAAAAGGTTTATATAGGTTTTGGAAAACGAGATAAAATTAAAACAGTCAAAGGCATCCTTGGTTATGAAAAATTAACCTCTTTTGCAGAAGAAGAACTGGAATATGCCATAGATGCCATTATATCAAGCAAAGAAGATTTCTTCATAAATTTTCTAAACAATATGATGCCTTTGACCCCAAAAAAGCATCAATGCGAACTTTTGCCCGGAATAGGTAAAAAATACATGTGGAATGTAATAGAAGAGAGAAAAAAAGATAAGTTTAAAAGTTTTGATGATTTTAATAAAAGAGTCGCCCTTGGAATTGACATAAGAAAATCAATAAAAAAAAGAATTATCCAGGAACTAAGCGAGAATGACATAAAATGGCGGCTGTTTAACAAAAGATAACTATGGACATAAATGGCGTAAAAATAGACAAACTGATAAATCAAATGGCTCTTAATCTGCAGAAGGAGAAAATAACAGTTCCTTCATGGATAAACATGGCGAAAACCGGAATTTCAAGGCAGAAAATTCCCTCAGATACAAACTGGTGGTATTTTAGAATGGCTTCCATACTAAGGCAAATCTCAATAAATCAAATCGGAGTCAGCAGGCTAAGGACAAAATACGGCAGCAGGCAAAACAGAGGATATGCTCCTGAAAAATTTAAAAAGGCAGGAGGAAATAATATAAGAAAAGCCATGCAGGAACTGGAAAAACTTGAACTTGTGGAAAGAAGCCAAAAAGGTCGAAAGTTGACTCTCAAAGGTAAAAATTACATTGAAAAAGCAATAAATGAAGTTAAAAAAAGCTGATTTTCATTATGAATTTTAATGTATTTTCAAACGCAATTTGCAATTTTATTTTTTTGCAGTTGAATATAAAAAACACATTATATTATTGAGCATCGCTACACAATCAATAATTCCTGTATTTGTTTAAATATTCATTGTAGGTATTGTCTTTTTTCTCTAAAAACCCTGCCACTTCACAGACTGTATTTTTCCTGGGGTTTTTATTGTCATAAAGAACTGTAACATAAGTATCTTTATTTAGGTTTCTTGCCATGTTAATTGGGTATATGAGCCAGAGTTTCGAAGTATAAACATTGTTGTTTTTATCACTGAAACGGTAACATAGATAGCATTTTTTCCACAGGCGGCCCATTTCTTTTTTTTCTGTTATTATTCCCTCTGTCTCAATGCCTTTTTTGTAAAGATAGGCATCATTTAAAGCATTTTTTACATATTCTGCCGGTATTCTGAGAGAAATTGCAAAAATAATAGCGGAAAAAATCAATCCCTGTCCAAATGTCATGAAATGAAAAACAAAAAAGGAGGTGCATGCAGATAATGTTATCATCATTAAGTCCCAGTAGATTATATATCCGTTTCTTTTGAAAATTAAATCGATAATATTATGTTTCAATACTCTCGGCGGCTCTTCAAGTTTTTTTGAGATAAGTTCAAATACCATAGACGTTAATATAATGAAAAAATAATTTATAAAGATTACATTCAATGAACGCATTTCTCGTTTGGAAAGCATTATGATGAGAAAAAAGATATATTTATATCTTTGTAATGCCTAAGAATTACAATTGAAAGGATATATTATGTTACTATATAACGCCGCAATACTTGTATTACTTTTGTGCCGTGATATATTATAATTAAATATAAAAACATAACATCTCATTTATGCTATGAAAATAATTGCATCTGCTCCGGGAAACATCTTTTTATTTGGAGAGCATGCGGCTGTTTACGGCTATCCTGCTATAATCGCATCTGTTGACAGGAGGACTACAGTTAAAATAAAGGATGTATCCGGTGACAAAATCAGGATTAAATCCCAGCTGGGAACTATTGAGGCAAAACTAAATAATTCAAAACTTACGGACAGGAAAATAAGCAATCCCGAGCTTGAGATTATTTTTCTTTTCATAAAGCAAATGATTGAAAATTTTTCAGTGAAATGCGCATTTGAAGCAGAAATTGAATCACAGATTCCTGTGGGCAGCGGGATGAGTTCTTCAACTGCTGTCTTGTGCTCTTTGCTTGGTGCTTTGAGCGAGCTTGCAGACAGGCATATAGAACCGCAAAGTTACTTTGATTACATTTTCCCCTTCCAGAGACAAATCCACGGGGGCAATGCCTCGGGAAACGAGATTGTCTCTTCATCAATAGGAGGGATCAATTACATAACCAAGGAAAACGATGAAGTAAAAAGAGTGCAATTCAGCAATATAGAATTGAATGCCGTCATTGCTGACTCTCTTGTCAAATCCCCGACAAAACTCACTGTCGCAAACCATATTCCGAGCCTTATAAAAAGAAGAAGAAATGATGTATTTTCCAAATTTAATGAAATCCAGGGCATTGTGGAGGAGGCAGTGCTTTTACTTTCAAAGGAAAAACTAATTGATGTAGAAGAAAAACAGCTTGGAAATCTGCTTAATTTAAATCAGGATATTCTGGATAAACTATACTTGTCTCACCCAAAACTCGATGACTGCATTGATGAAGCGCGCAAAGCCGGGGCACTGGGAGCAAAACTGTCCGGGAGCGGATGGGGAGGAATAATGTTTGCCCTTGCAACGCCAAAAAATCAGGATAACATAAAAACAGCGCTTGAATCAACAGGCGCAAAAACGATTGTTTCAAAAATAGGTGTGGAAGGGATAATAATCAAAAGAAAGTAATATGGAAGATAAACTCAAACAAATAAAGGAGATAATAGAAAGCAGAACAAAGACGAGCCATAAAGGGGAAAACGGAAAGCTCTTGATTGTCGGAGGAAGCCCGGATTATGTTGGGGCACCGGCTTTGTGCGGATTTGCCGCGCTCCGGTGCGGAATTGATTTGGTTACAATTGCAACGCAAAAAGAAGTTGGCTTTTCAATAAATTCAATGTCTCCTGAATTGATTGTAAAAAAGTTTGAGAAATATGATAACGAAGCAGTCTCTAAAATCACCCAATTAGCAGAATCCTTTGATGTTGCATTAATTGGAAACGGTCTTGGCAAAAAGAACATTGGTTTTGCAAAGGACGTAATAGAAAGCATCTGCAAAAAATACCCGAACAAAAAGCTTGTAATTGATGCTGACGGGATTGAAGCATTTAAAAAATGCAAAATCAAAAGCACAAAGAATATAATAATAACCCCTCATAAAAGGGAATTTGAATACCTTGCTGACCTGAAGGGAAAAAATAACGAAATAAGAAAAGAGGCAGATTCATTTGTAAAAAATTTTGACGGTGTCGTCGTGATAAAAGGAAATCATGATTTGATTGCCCAGAAAAATAAAATAGAAGAGAACAGGACAGGAAATGCAGGAATGACTGCGGGGGGGACAGGAGATGTTCTGGCAGGAATAATCGCTGCATTCTACTGCTTTTGCGATGATTCTTTCATGTGCGCATGCGCAGGCACTCAACTTTCCGGAAAAGCAGGAGATATGGCATTTATGCAGTGTTCATACGGGCTAAGCGCAATAGATATAATTGAAAATATTCATCAGCGCCTGTTTTTCAGGCAAACAAAAACCAGTTGCAGTAATGAATTGTATGTTTGATTCAGGCATAGATTAGTCAAGATTTAAAAAGATGAAAGAAAAAAAAGAATATGCACTCCAAAACAAGAAATGATATGATTATAGCAACAGCAATTGCCCTGCTGCTTGTAAGCACTGCATTTGCAGGACCAAACATAGTGAATATATTTGCAGAAGGGGAAACAGTAGTCCATGCTGCTGATATGACAGGAGAAATAATCATAGAGGTCACAGCAGACTATTATTATTCTGTTGAACAGGATTTGGATTTCACGGTTTTGGGAAATGATAGTTAAAATAGTTGATATTATGAGAAGTGATAAAAGAAAAGATGATGAGTTCAGATCAGTAAAAATAAAATTGAATGTTGTAAAATCAGCATTGGGCTCATGTTATTTTGAAATGGGAAAAACAGCAGTCATTGCTGCAACATACGGACCGCAGGATGTAAAACCAAAACACCTGGAGGATGCAGAAAAAGGCATTATAATGTGCAATTACAATATGCTGCCTTTCTCTGTAGAAGGAGATAGAAAAAGACCTGGATATGACAGAAGGTCTGTTGAGATCTCAAAAGTTGTGAAAGAATCTCTTGAGCCGGCAATATTTCTGGAAGAATATGCAAAATACCTTATAAATATAGATATGCAGATTCTTCAGGCAGATGCCGGGACAAGGGTTGTTGCAATTAATGCAGCTGCGCTTGCCTTGGCTTGTGCAGGAATATCCATGAGAGACATTGTCTCTGCTGTAGCTGTAGGAAGAGCTAATGGAAAAATACTGGTGGATCTTACAAAAGAAGAAGAAGATGCAGAAGATGCAATCGATACTCCTATTGCAATAATGCCCAAATTCGGCGAAATTACGCTTCTCCAGATGGATGGAATCGCCTCTGTTGATGATATGAAAAAAATCATCAAACAAGGTGAAGCGGCATGCCAGAAAATCGCAGAACTGCAAAGAAATGCCCTTAAAAATGGTATTCATAGTATTTGAAGGAATTGACGGAAGCGGGAAGACAACCCAGGTAAAACTGCTTGAAAAATATCTTTCTTCCAAAACTAAAAGCATTCTCTTAACTGCTGAGCCGCAGAAAAAACCAATAGGAATATTGATAAGGGAAATTATCCGTTCAAACAGCACTCCCAAAGAAGCAATTGCCCTTCTTTTTGCAGCAGACAGGATTGACCACATAAAGAACACAATTATCCCTGGCATGGATAAGTACGACTTCATTTTAAGCGACAGGTATTTCTATACATCTTACGTGTACCAGAGCCTCCAGGGATGCGATAAAACATGGCTGAAAGAAATAAACAAAGGCATAATTGAGCCGGACATGATTATTTTGATAGATGCTGAAATTGAAGATTTTCTTAATAGGCGTGGAGAAAACAAAGTGATTTTTGAAAACATTGAGTTCCAGAAAAAGGCAAGGCAAAAATATCTTGAGCTTGCAAAAACAAAAAGCAATGTTGTTGTAATTGACGGCAGCAGGAATGTTGATGAAGTGCACAATAGCATTGTAAATGCCGTAAATGAGAGATTTGATATTTGAATTGGAAATGTTTAAATAAATATGTGTTAAATATAAGTATATGCTCCCTATCATTGCTTCGGCAACGATAGGTTTTATGTTTTATTATTATGGAAAGAGTAATGATTTTTATCGATGGAAGCAATTTTTATTTTAGTCTAAAATCATTCAATAACATGGAAATAAATGTTAAGAAAGTTAATTTTCTTAAATTAGGAAAAAAACTTTGCGTAGAGAATAGAAAATCAATAAGAATATATTATTATAATGCTCCCTTGAATAAACAGGAATATAATGAAAAATACATCAAACAACAGAGATTTTTTGAAAAACTTAGGAAAACACCAGAACTAAATCTCGTTTTATGCAGATTGCAGAAAAGATGGCTCAATAAAAATAAGACAAAATATGAATATGCAATAAAAGGGGATGATATTCATATTGCTGTAGATACGGTAAAATTGGCTTACAATGATGCTTATGATACCGCTATATTAGTAAGCGGAGATGGTGATTTTGCCCCGGCAATAGAAGCAGTTCAGGAAAAAGGCAAAAGAGCAGAACAGGCATATTTCAAAAAAGGGCCTTTCTGGCATCTTAAGCAAAAATGCAATGAATCCATATTTATAGATGAAAATTTTACAAAAAATTGCTTTGACAATGTTCAATAAATCTTGCAAAATACTATTATGCCTCATATAAAAATAATCTCAGTTGGACGGATAAAAGAAAAATACATACAAGCAGGAATTGATGTATATCAAAAAAGAATGTCCAACAGGAGAGTTGAATTAATTGAAATAAAGGATTTTGGCAAGGCAAAGGAAGGCGAAAAAATAATATCTCTTCTTGAAAAAGCGAAAGATTTATTCATAGTTGCCCTTGACGAGCATGGCAGGGAATTTACATCAACAGAATTTTCTGAATTTCTTAAAAAAAATTTAAACAATAATATCTGCTTTGTTGTAGGGGGTCCTGATGGGCTGGACAAATCAATCCTGCAAAAAGCAGACAAGATAATTTCTCTTTCAAGAATGACTTTCACGCACGAGATGGCAAGGCTGTTTTTGATGGAGCAGATTTATCGCGGGTTTTCTATAATGAATGGGAAGAAATACCACAGGAGTTAAAAAATATTTAAATAAAGCATCGGGATATTATATGCGGCATTATGCCTAATAAAAGACCATATGCATAATCTGTTTTAAATATTTGATAGATATTATTTCATATACACTGTGAATATCGAGAATTTGGCAATAAGCTAAGTGAGTCGGAACTTGATTATATTGCAGGAACAAGACATGCTTTGGTTGTTAAAGGAGTTGTTGAATGTTATCCTGCCGCCAAAATTAGCAAGCGGGCGCAGGCTCATGTCCATATGCAGGCTATGAATTTTATTATATTTCGTCAGGCGAAGGTTTAATATATTCGGGTAAAGCAATATTTGAAGAGAACAAACCTATAAAATCAGATTAGGAATCCCAAAGAAGGTAAAGTTGAATGATATTTTATTATTCCTCAGGGTTATGCCCATTCTCTGAAAAATATTGGAGGAAAGCCGCTGGTTATTGGATTGGTTTGCCCTCATACTCGCTTAGCAAATTACCGCCATATCGTTAATAATCCAGAATAAACCATGAAAAAAATCGAATTAAAGACATCAAAGAATTTCAGATGCAAAAGTGCGCCAAAAACAATAGAAGAAGAAAAAGAATTTTTGAGAAAAACAGGAGAGAAAAGAAAAACAAAATTTGAATGCAATTTTGCGATTATTTATTATGCAAAGATACAATTAGCATAACAGGCAATGCAATTGCATTTGAGAATACATCGCACCATATGCCTGCATTACTTTTGTACTGCGATATATTGAAGAATATGTTTTTATAATTTAGCTGCATTATGAAATATGGAAATTAAAAGAATTGGAATAATCACGAGTGGCGGCGATTGCGGGGGGCTTAATGCCGTCATCAAAGGAATTAGCGGGATGGCGAACCATTACAGCATAGAAACTATTGTTATTCCAAACGGGTATGCCGGTCTGTACAATCTCAAAGATTTTGATTACGGGGAATTGATAACCTTGGATCCTATCAGGACAGGATCGTTTCATTCAAATATTGCAGGTTCTGAAGCAGGGCATTCAAGGGTAAAGATTTCAAAAATAAAGGATGAAAAAAAATATATCCGCATAAAACAGGGACTTCAAAAGCATTCTATTGATGCTCTGGTAGTCAGCGGCGGAGATGATACAGGAGCAGTTGCCCTGGATTTGCTAAAGAACGGCATTCCTGTAAACCATGCTCCAAAAACAATGGATTTGGATTTGCAGACATACAGTGTAGGAGGGGATTCTACAATAAATGCCATTTCAAAGATGGCAGGGGACTTAAGAACAACTGCAAGAAGCCACAATAGAATAATGATTCTGGAAGTTTACGGGAGATACACAGGCCACAGCGCTTTTCGGGGAGGAATTGCCGCAGACGCAGATTGCATAATAATCCCTGAAGTTGTTCCCGATTTTGATATTATTTATGATGATTTATTTGCCAAGTACAGTGCAAGAATAAAGAACTCTGATGTGAAAGCAGGAACTTATTTGATTGTTACCTCTGAAGCCCTAAAAGGCAGCTCCAAAAAAGATGAAGTTGATGAAAGGGGCTTTTTGGTGGATAAAACTAAAGAGCCGGACGCATTCGGACATTACCCTATGATGGGCGCGGGAAAAAGAATTGAATCTGAACTGAAAAAAAGAATGAAAAGCGACCCGGGAATGAAGAAATTTATGAAGCAGGTAAATATGTATATCCAAGACCAATATGAAATACCGGAAATCCGGGTAATTCGCCCGACCCATCTTGTCAGGTGCGGCGATTCTTCTGGATATGATGTAAATTTCGGCAAGGAAGCCGGGGCAGGAGCAGTGATTTTGCTGATGCAGGGAATTTTTGGGGTTACTGTGTCAGGCATAAGAAACGGCGTCATTGAATACATGGACACAAAAGAGGCAATAAAGCAAAACACAGTTAATTTAGACCAGATTGACCTGCATGAATCTCTCGGGGTCTGCTTTGGAAGAAAGCCGGCAACAGCAGAGTTTACAAGAAAAATTAAACTGGATGATGCAAAAAGGTATTTATAATCCACAGGAACGGGTAAGAAGAAAATAAATTATTTTTCTATCCGGCTATTCAATTTGTTGAATATGCAAAAAATCTTTGATTTTCTGGCATTCTTGCATTTCTATATCCTGTGAATTTTCACAATTGTCATATTATGATGATTCAATCATCCCATCCTTTAAGTAAATAATTCTTTGGATGTATTTTTTGTGCCATTCCTCGTGATCGACCATCGCTATTGTCTGGTTTGATTCTTTATTTAGTTTTACAAACAATTCCAGGATTGATTTTGAAGATTCATTGTCTAAATTTGCGCAGGGTTCGCCTGCGAAATTTTTTTAGAGAGTTAAGATTACCTATGTGCCAAGCAGTCAATGACTTTGACTATGTTTTGCGCCCCGCTATCTTTTTTTATCAGTTCAGAGAATGTTTCAAGGTTTTTTTCCATCTGCCTGTCTTTGCGCAATTGCCTGATTAACCCCGGTAGATTTTTCATTTTTTTTTGCTCAAGGGCGACAGCAAGATGCTTTTTGTTTAGATGCTCTGCAATTATTTCCTGCTCGCTTTGATTAATCTGAGGTATCAGTATGCTTTTTTTTGCATAGGCAAGCACATCACACACTGTGGAATATCCGCTTCGGGACACAAACACATCGCATTTGCTCAGGTATTTATATATATCATCCAGCCACTGGACATATTTTATGTTTGACTTGCCCGGGATTTTTGACGGGGCTTTTATTATGAAATCCCATTCTTTCATTTTAAGAAACTCTCCTTCAATTTTCAGGATTTCCTTTTCAAAGGCATAAGGGCTTTGCTTTGGTCCGGATATAAGAATAAAGCAGAGCTTTTTTTTCCCTTTGCGGACTTGTTTTGGCGGTTCATTCCTTATCAAAGGTCCGACGTAAACTCCTCTTTTGCCTTTAAGGACAGAAAGAGGATATATGCTGTTTGGAGGTTCAAGATCATTTATGCACATTTTATCCACTCTTGAAAAATTGCTTTTGTGGAGCATGCATAATATTTTGTCAAATATTTTTCCTGCCTGCCTGAATGTTATCTGATGCGTCAGGAAGATAGACAGGACATTTATTTTTTTTGCTGCAATATGAGCAAAATTGTTATCGGAAACAATAACAGAGGGTTTTTCTTTCAGGATAATTTGCTTTTCTTTGCTTATTAATTTTAGCAGTTTTGCTATAATCGCAGGACTGTAAAGAATTGTCTTTGCAAAGTCAAGCGACCCATCCTCCCTGTCATACCAGTCAATGTTCGGGAGGCGATAGCATTTGTATCCCTCTTTTTTTGCAAAATCCACAGCAGGCCCCCATGATGCAAAAATCACTTCATCCCCCCTTTTTTTTAGCATATTTGCAAACGCAAGGGATCGTCCTACATGACCTAATCCCAGTCCATTGCATGAAATGTATATCTTCATGATATTATTTGAAGGGAAATATTTATAAAGATAAAAAAGCCTATATTAAATTATATGGTAAAAAAAGTTGCGATAAATGGGTTTGGTCGCATAGGCAGGATGGTTTTCAGGGCAGGTTTTAATGATTCGGATATTGAATTTGTTGCGCTCAATGATTTAACAAATACAAAGACGCTGGCTCATCTGCTCAAGTATGATTCTGTCTGCGGCAGATTCAAAGGGAGCATTTCATATGATGAAGATTCAATAACAGTAAACGGGAGAAAGATGCACGTTTTTGCAAAGCGGGATCCTGCTGAACTTCCATGGGGAAAAATCGGCGCAGATATTGTGGTCGAATCCACAGGATTTTTTAGGACAAGAGAGGGAGCGCAAAAGCATATAGATGCAGGGGCAAAAAAAGTGTTTATCAGCGCGCCTGCAAGTGGTGAAATTGACTTTACTGTTGTCAAGGGAGTCAATGAGCATAATTATGATTCTTCAAGGCACAATATAATATCCAATGCATCATGCACGACAAACTGCCTTGCTCCTATGGCAAAAGTGCTGGAAGACAATTACGGAATTAAAAACTGTTTTATGACCACTGCCCATTCCTACACCGGGGACCAGAGACTGCTGGATGCACCTCACCGTGATTTGAGGCGCGCAAGAAGCGCTGCTGTTTCAATCATCCCGACGACAACAGGGGCGGCAAAGGCAGTGGCAAATGTAATCCCTTCCCTGAAAGGAAAAATGGACGGCATTGCCTTAAGGGTTCCGACGCCGGACGGCTCTTTTACAGATTTGGTCTGCAATCTCAAAAAGAAGGTTACAGCAGAGGAAGTGAACGCCCTGTTCAAAAGCGTTTCAGAGCATAATTTAAAGGGGGTTCTTGAATACACAGAGGACCCGATTGTTTCAAAAGACATTGTAGGCAATCCTGCCTCATGCATCTTTGATTCAAAACTGACAAAAGTCATTGACGGAAAATTCCTGAAAATCGGCGGATGGTATGATAATGAATGGGGCTATTCCTGCAGGATGATTGACATAATCAAGATGCTTTGAATCTTCAACAGGCATGGAGAGAATATTTTATAAATGATTTATTTATTTTAATAATGAGAAAATGGCAAATGCAGGGAAAGTGAACATATCCAAAAAATTGAAGAGCAAAAAAACAATCCTGTCTTTCATTGTTGCCGGCTCGGTCCTGTATCTTCTTGCTACAATGATTGATATTGGAAAAACCATCTCGATAATCAAAAGCGCAAACATTATGTACTTGGGGATTGCTCTGTTCGTCTATTATGCTTCTATTTTTCTCAGGTGCTACAGGTGGAAATATCTGCTGGAAAATATCAATTTCAAAGGAACATTGAAGAATATCAGTGAAATATGGTTCCTGTCGTTTTTTGTCAATTGCCTTATCCCGGCGAAACTCGGGGATATTTACAGAGGATACCTGATGAAAAAGAATTACATGATTACAATATCAAGGGTGCTTGGAACTGTTGTCATTGAGCGCCTAGCAGATACAGTATGCTTAATTGCGATGCTGACATTGAGCGGCTTTATGATATTTAAAGGGATGTTTCCGCCCGATGTTTTTAACGTAATCAAATATGGATATGGGATTCTTTTTATTGCGCTTTTGCTGATCTTATTTTTGAAGCACCAGAGGGAAAGAATCATCTCCCTGCTGCCTGTAAAATTTGAGAATGCAGTCTGTGAATTTGAGCATGGATTATGGAAATCGGTTCCTTGCCATAGTCTGCCTGTAACAGGAGCATTGACATTCAGTGTATGGGCAGGAGAGATATTAAGAATGCATTTTGTAATATATGCTCTTGGCATTGACATACCTCTGCCTGTCGTTATTTTTGTAGCGCTCCTCTCATCTTTCCTGACTTCTGTTCCACTGACGCCTGCTGGTCTCGGCGTGGTTGAGTTTGCTGTTGCAGGAGTGCTCGTGTTTCTCGGCTACGGCATCAATATTTCAGCATCAATTGCCATACTTGACAGACTCATAAATTATGCAAGCCTTCTTGTTGCAGGATCAATAGTATACTGGAGGAGCGAGTTGAAATAATCCACGGAAGGCACAGGAACCTAGAGAAAGAGATAGGGCTTCTGTAGGTTTGAGGATAAGCACATGATTTTATAGCACATATAAATAATCATAATATATTATTTCCTGCCTTTGCGATTCAAAAAAATATATTGCGGGCCATTCACCGAATAAACATTGATTATATAAATTTCGTCGTTTGATATTATATCGCGGCATAAAAGTAATCGTGAATGTTTCTCTGCGATAGGCGCTACTTCCTGAATTTTTTTCTTGTTGCACAAACTGCAGGGAAACAAGAAAAAAATCATGTGGGTTCCGTAGATTGGATTAAGATAGATTTTTATGTTACTACGCTTGAATGGTAAAAGGCATACATTTATATATCTTTCTCTTTTAAAAACTATAGATTATATTAAATAGATGAAATTATGGCAAAATATATAGTAACAGGCGGAGCGGGTTTTATCGGCTCTACTTTAACAGACAGGCTGATTAAAGAAGGAAATGAAATTATAGTTATAGATAATCTTCATAGTGGTTCAGAGAACAATCTTAATTCAAAAGCAAAATTCATTAAATCCAATGTAATGAAAGTTGATTTAAATGATGCGATTTTTGACGGTGTTGACGGAATCTATCACCTTGGTGTGTATTCTTCTTCACCAATGTACAAGAACAATCCTTTACTGGTAGGGTATGCAATAAACGGGTATATAAACCTGCTTGAGAAGGCAAAAAAAGATAAAATACCTGTTGTAATTGCATCCACTTCTTCTGTCTATGCAGAGCAGGAACCAAGACATCACGAGAAAATGGAAGTTTTGGTAACGGATTATTATACAGAAGCAAGGCATAATATGGAGCGGCTCAGCCGGTTGTATTCTAAATTGCATGGGGTAAGCGTAATTAACCTGAGATTGTTTGCCGTCTATGGCAAAAAGGAAAAATCAAAAGGAACTTATGCAAATCTTGTGTCTCAATTCTTATGGAGCATACAAGAAGGAAAACCCCCTATTGTCTATGGCGACGGGAGCCAGACAAGAGATTTCACTTATGTTGATGACATTGTCGAAGCATTTATTCTTTCTATGAATTATCTAAAAGACAAGAAAGGAGTCTGGTATATACTGAATGCAGGGACAGGAAAATCATACACAATCAATGAAATGATTGAAATATTGAACAAAAAACTCGGCACAGATATAGAACCAGAGCATATAATTCCAAACCCTATTAAAAATTACGTGATGCACACGCTTGCAGATACATCAAAGGCAGAAAGAATAATCGGATTTAAGGCAAAATACAGCCTTGAAGAAGGAATTGATGAACTCCTCAAATAGTGCCATGCAAATCATGCAGGATGCATCACCAATACTTAATTTTTCCCAGTTATCTTGCTGATTTTTATTCTGGTCTGCTTAATTTTATTTGTTTTACCGCAAATAAATTATATTTATCGTTATGAACTTTATTTATGGCAAAATATAGCGCTATAGCAAGACAATAAACAAAACTCCAATCACCATTATTGTTGCGCCAAGCAATCTTTCTTTTATGTTCTTTTCCTTAAAAAACAAGTATCCTAAAAGGACGCTTATTACCCCGGATGTAGTTTTTATGGCAGAAACATAGACCACCAAGATCATCTTAAAAGCAATCATCTGGCAAAAAAGCACTAATGCAGATGCCAGACCAATAGGAGCCAGCACGCTGATGTTTGGCAAAATTTGTTTTTTTATGTCTTTTGACTTTGCCGTCATTATAGGAAACAGCAATATCGCAAGAAAAAAATTAGAGAAAATCGTCCAGAAAAGCGGGGAGGAATTAAAATTCCTATTTTATCGTAGTTTGTCGATATACTCCATAAAAATGCAAGAATGGGCATCAGCCAGGGACATTTTTCTTTCAACAGCGCTTTGAACGGAGCAAAAAGACATTCCCTGAATTTGCTTATGTTCATGCAATGTGCTCCTGCAATAATCAGCAGAACTCCAATTAATCCACCGGCATCGGGAAATTCGCCGAGAAATATAGGCGCTGTCAGGAGAAGAAAAAGAGGGCTAAAAGCGGTCATCGGATGGATGATGGAAACATCAGACAATTTCAAAGCCCTCGTATAAAGGATTGTAGCTGCAATATTCACCGCGCCCTGGATTAATGTTGCTTCCCAGAAACGATCTCCCAGCAGAGGCATCTGGATAAAAAACAGGACAGGCGGCATGAATATTAACGCGGAAAACTTAAATGCCTATGCTACGACATATTCATCAATGTTTTTTATGAATCTTTTTTTGCTGAAAATCGCTTTCATTGACTCAAAGAAAGCAGTCAAAAAAGCGAAGACAAACCAAAGCATATTAATTTAAGAACTGTAAAGTAAACTTATAAACTTTTTATTATACTATATTTTCTACTTCGAGGGAGTAAAATACAAATATTTATAAAAACATAATTATATTAACTGATAAAATATAGGAAAGGAAAGGAATATGAAAAGAAATAGAATGATAGGCTTAATTATAGTTCTACTGGCAGGGTTTGCACTTTTAATATTTAAAGGAGGAATAACAGGATTGTTTATTGGTCAGCCCAATGAAATAGAAGGAAACCTCGACAATAAACCGGGTTCTTTTACTCCTGAACCAGCAGATATTATTTTGAATACTAATGATTCAGGCAATGAATCAGGAACACAGGCAAGATTGGGGGATATTGAAGATAATGAAAATGACAACAATACAGGAAATGGAAATTTTACGCCAATGGAAGAGAATAAAACAAATAAAATACATCCTCTTGAAGGGCAAAAGATAAACTGGAATTATGGCGGCTCATCCAGTGGCGGAAGCAGTTCATCTTCATCTAAAGGAGACGGACCAGCAATACCGGAATATCCATTATTCATGATTCCTGTGTTTGCTCTTCTTTTGTCTGCCGGTCTTCAGATGAAAAGAAGAGGATTTTAAATAATTATATAAATCTTTTGTTATTGAGTTTATAATATATTAAGATGTGATTGATATAAAGATAAATAAAATGATTTTGCTTGGGATAATCCTGCTTATCGGCTCGTTTACATATATATTTGAAATGGGCTATCATGGATTTGTCCACCAAGACTTCAATAAGGCCCAGATTATACTGACTTTTCTTGCATTGTTTTTGAGCAGCGTATTTATATTGGGCTATGAATATTATGAAACTAAAAAAAACAGGAAGGATTTGGAATACGGGTTTGGTTTTTTTATAGGGGCTATAATCATGCTGTTTCTTGTGTTTTATACAAGGAACATAAATTCAACAATTTCATTTGTTTTTTCATTGATTTACTTCATATTTAGCATTATTGTGTTTACGAAAAAAGGCATGGCTTCTAAACTCTCTGTTTTCATAAATTCGCAGAGTTTTTTTTTGAGATTCTCTTTCAGGTTTTTTATCATAATGGGGCTTCTTTTATTCCCTGCCGGGATGATAGAGTTCATGAGGTCAGGAGTATTTGACTACACCCTAAAAGAAATATATATGCCTCTTATTACAGTCCTGACTTATTTTTCAGAAAGAGCACTGTCTCTGCTCGGATATTCAGTATATTCTATAGAGCAAACCGGCGGCTATACTCTTGCGATGAGCGATAATACATTCCATGTATTTATCGGGGCTCTCTGCTCTGGGGTAACATCAATGTCTGTTTTCATAGCTGCATTTTTTGCAATAATCGGAGACATAAAGACAACCCTGAAAAACAAAGCAGTATTATTTATCTTTGGCGTTCTGGGAACATTTTTTTCAAATGCATTTCGCATTGCGCTTTTGTTTCTGATCGGGATTAAATATGGTCAGGATGCTCTTTTGGTCGCGCACACACATCTGGGATGGATTTTCTTTTTCATTTGGATATCGCTTTTCTGGATGATATTATTCCGAATTTCAGAGATGGGAGAAAAATCCAAAGAGAGAGTATGAGCATTAAATTGATAAAATCAATGGTTTCTTTAAATCGTAGGAAAATTCTTGCATTGGCGGCAATAACGATTTTAATATTCCTATTATACAAGGCAAATATTTTCTATTATGCCTATAGAATTGTCCGCATTGTTCTTGGTCTCGCTCTTGTGCTTTTTATTCCCGGGTATATTTCAACATTTGTTTTCTTCAAAAAAGAGGAAATGGATTTTTTGGAAAGGATTGCGATGTCTGTTGGTTTGAGCATAAGCTTTGTTGTGCTTACTGTGATGTTTTCTAATCTATACCTCAACATCCCGATTAATCTTTATACTATTCTTGCCCAGATTGCTTTTATCTGCCTGTTTTTCGCTTTTGCAAAGCCGGTTAAAAATGCATTTGCTCTTCTTTTTAACAGGGCAGTTATGCCTTTAATCAACAGGCTGAATCTGACGGGGAAGCAAAAATACATTATTGCGGCATCATTCATTATCGGATCCTTGCTCGTAGTGGATATGCTTTACCCAGTAATTTTCATGGACAAAAAAGATGCAGGAGAAATAGAGTTCAGCCAGCTTTACAGCAAGGATAAAATAAGCGCAGTGCACTATATTTATTCTGAGCGCAATATTGACAGAAATATAGCCTACGAGGAAATAACTCAAAAG
The DNA here is from genome assembly GCA_003660905.1 of Candidatus Nanohalarchaeota archaeon. GTDB lineage: Archaea > EX4484-52 > EX4484-52 > EX4484-52 > EX4484-52 > EX4484-52. Next base: position 22,955 of record QMVB01000008.1, read on the forward strand.
CGCGCAAAC
>QMVB01000009.1 GCA_003660905.1 Candidatus Nanohalarchaeota archaeon
TCCGATAGGAAAGTTTATATTTTTGTTCGTCTCAATTACATTAGTTCTTAGTTTGGTTTGCGTTTCCATGACTAAAATTAAACTAAGAACCATTAATTACTCAACTGTCAAAGTTGGGTTATATGTTTTTCCTATTTCCGGGAGGATTGTTTTTACGCCGGAATTGCTTTGAATATAGTTTCTTGTTTTTTCAAAGCCGTAATTTAAAATGCTCATCCCTAAATGATACATAATGCATGCCTTTGGCTTTGCGATTTTTAAGAATCTTACTGCATCATATGCATCCATATGCTGTCCGAAACCAAGATCTTTGCCTTTGTATGGATTTTTGAAAAAGCAGATATTAAGAATCAGGACATCGAGATTTTTGTATTGCTCTGCTATATGCTCTGTAAATATTGTGTCTGAAGTGTAGCCAACAAAATCTTCTAAAATAAAGCCGATATTGAATTTTTCTGTATGAATTGTTTTTGTTGTTTTTATATTGATATTTTTAATTTTAAATTTTTCATTTGCCCGGAGTGTTATTACTTTTTCCAGGCAATTTTTATAATAATCGCTTATATGCTCTGCCACTGTTTTTGGGCAGTACATGCCTGCTCTTTTTGTTCTCCCTGTATTGGTCATTGCCTCTATTGTTACCGGCGCATCATTTATATGATCTGTATGGCAGTGCGATACCAGCAAACCGTCAATTTTGATGAATTTTATTTTCTGCTCCAGCGCTCTTGTAAATGCCCCTACGCCTGGGTCTAAAAAAAGTTTTGTGTCAATATTGTTTTTGCTGAATTCAAGATAAATCCCTCCTGTTTTTATTTTCTGGGTCAGTGTTGCTCTTCGACCTCCGCCAATCCCGACAAATTTAATTTTTAAATTCATAATCATTATTAAAGAGTTATATTTTTAATTGCTTCTTTTAGTTACACTGTATGAAAATTCTTGGGATAGACGAAGCAGGACGTGGATGCGTCATAGGTCCCCTGGTCATGTGCGGATATATGACAGAAGAGAGTAATCTTCTCTTTGAGCAGATAAAGCCGGAACTGAAGGATTCAAAGAAACTTTTCAAGTTAAAAAGACAGAAGTTGAACGATTTGCTAATCAATAACCAAAAAGCAAAAATATGCCTGCAAGTTGTTGAGGTATGCGAAATAAACACTCAGATGAAAAACCTTTCCTTAAATGACATTGAAGAGAACTGCGCAATAAAAATAGTGCGCTCCTGCAATGCAGACGAAATTTACATTGACTGCTTTACAAGGAAAAAAAACTTCGCGGAAATGTTTGCAAAAAAAGCAGATTACGGTAAAAAATTCTTTATAGAATTTGAGGCAGATGCAAAATACAAGATAGTGAGTGCCGCATCAATCGTCGCCAAAGTCACAAGAGATGCATACATTAGCAAAATCAATGAGAAATACGCTAAACTGGGATTTGTTGTCGGGAGCGGGTATCCTTCTGATAAAACAACCATTGTTTTTCTAAAACAGTATTTTGAAAAATTCAAAAAAATGCCGGAAGAGACAAGAACCATGTGGAAGACGACAAAAAATATAAAGCAAAAGACGCTTTTTTAGTTTGTTTTTATTACTACAGTTGATACCTTTTCATTTGGAAGAGCAATATAGGCATATGTTATTTTTGGGTTTTTTGGCGGCCAGATAGTAGAATAGCATTTGTCGTCAGTGCATCCTATGCCGGGATAAATGACATATAAATTTACCGGTCCATTGCGAAGAACATAATCAGATGGAGTAAAAGAGAATCCTCCTGTATTGCCTAATTTATACCCCAGTGAATTTAAATAAAGTTCAATGCAATTAAGTTTCAAATCCAGATTTATTGTCTCACTTCCATGATATCCTACATCATAAGAAGCTGGAGCAGACTGGCTCAATCCTATTCCTATAATGTTCTTTAAAGGCAAGAGAGTTTTTTTTGCGCATGCTCTTGTCGTGGAAGGAAATGTTCCCTGAGTTATGTAATTAGCATTAAGCATAGTAAAATCAAGCATTGTGCTGTGCGTTACATTCTCTACATATTCTGAGGTGTTAGCGGCATTTGTCATGCCTATAACATACGCTATATACATAAGCAAAAAGCAGATGAGAAATACAACAGGGATTGCAACAAGTATTACAAACCCAACCATTCCCTTGCTTTTTGTTTTTTCCATTCTAATCAACCCACCATGATGTTAGTTTTCCCTTGTGCCAGTCAGACATTATTTTTTCTTTTGCCCGGTTTATATCAATAATATTGTTTTTATGTATTAAATTCTTTTGTTTTGCTAAATCTTTCAAAAACGAATCTGGATCATTTTCGCATTTATTTAGGTCAACTCCATACTGTTCCATATTTCCTCTTTTCATCTTTAGTATTTTTTCCACAAGAAAGCCGGTGTTTTCAGGGTTTTTGCAGAATAATGCCTCTTCCAGATTGCTGTATGTTTTCATGTTCGTTATCCCTTTTGTGTCGAACAGCATAACATTCTTTGACATTTTCAGGTATTGAACTCCTCTCGTATGCCCGGGAATGGGTGAAGTTCCGGCACTGTGCCTGCCAATAAGAGTGTTTGCAAGCGTTGATTTTCCTGCATTGGGCATTCCGAAAAGAAGGACATTTATTTTCCGGCGCTTTGCCTTTGATTTGAGCATGGACTTTAGCCGCAGAATGCCGTATCTTGTTTTTGAGGAGACAAAAGAGACATCTATCCCTATATCATTGAATTTTTTTGAAATTTTTTTTTTAAAATAGTCCGGTATCAATTCGCATTTTGCAACTACAACAAGAAATCCTTTGTCCTCTTTTTTGCAGAAATTATGCACAGAGTGGCAATGATAGAGAAAAGAGCATCTTGAATCAACAACTTCAATTACAAAATCGCATATTTTGATTTCGCTTTTTAGTTTATTGAATTGGTTCATTTTTCTTTTGCATTTGCCTTAATTACTTTTTTATCATTCATTACCCAGTATTCAACATTGGTGCCTTCAGAAAGATCTCCTTTAAAATCTTCAGCTTTGATTGTGTCAACCATTTCATAGGTTGCTATATCCATCAATTGTATGATTTTATCTCCAATAGACACAATCTGCCCGCTTCTTTTGTCTATATTGATCGTATCTATTTTCAACTCTCCCGGAGCAATAAGAACTCTTTTTTTGTTGTCTATTAATCCTGTTGCAGTTATTCTGCATTTTGCATGACCGTGCTTTCCCGGGCGGGATATATCATTTGAATTGGCGATTGAAGGGTTTCCTTCCACCATAATATAGTTTCCTTTTTTTACGTGCTTTGCTTCTATTTGTTCTGCCATAATACTCTACTCTAAGATTTTACTTTTAAAACGCCGTTGATTTCCCTTATATTCTCTTCAACACTTTCTAAATCATCCAGAACATCCGAAAGCGTTTTCGTGCTTTTGCTCCTCAAATCCTTTATCTGGGCTAATTCATTTTTCAGTTTGCTTACTTTGCTTTTCATTGAATATATCCTTTTGCCAACATCCCTGTATTTAGGCACGCTTATGAATAATGGTCCGCCCAGGCGAGAATATGGCTTTTCCTGTTCTTCAACTGGTTTTGGAGGAACAGAAGCGGCTTTAGATATAACTTTTTCCTCTCTTGCAGGAGGAATGTCTGCCAAAGATTCGCTTTTTATTTCATCATCAAAATGTTCCTCCTCGGTTAATGGGTCATCCTCAATAAAATCTTCATTAAATTCTTCCAATTCGCTTTTTTCTTCAACTCTTTCTGCCATAGTAATTCCCTATATATTTTCTTGTAATAATATAATATTCATATTTATAAAATTACTTAAATTTATACTTTTATGTCCTATACTTTAATAATTGCGGAAAAACCATCTGCTGCAAGAAAAATCGCATCCGCACTCGCAGATAATGCGGTTTCCCAGGAAAAAAAGAATTCTGTCATGTATTTTAAGCTGACGCACAACAAAGAAGAAATAATAATCACCCCGGCAGTTGGGCATCTCTTCGGTGTTACGACAGCAGAAACCTCTAAAGAATGGACTTATCCGGTTTTCGATATTGTCTGGCTCCCTACATATGAGACAAACAAGAATGCAGGATATGCAAAAAAATATCTTTCAAATATAGTTGCTCTTTCAAAGAAGGCAGGAACTATTGTGATTGCATGCGACTATGATATTGAGGGAGAAACAATAGGCTATACTGTCCTAAAATACGGATGCAAGAAAGAAAGCGCAAAGAGAATGAAATTTTCAACGCTCACTAAAAAAGAGCTGGTTGATTCTTATGATGGAGCCTCCCCTGCATTGAACATGGGTCTTGCCATGGCAGGGACAACAAGGCATATTCTTGATTTTTATTTTGGAATTAACATAAGCCGGGCCCTGACTTTGGCTCTGAAGGCAAAAGGAAAATATAAAGTGCTTTCTGCCGGGCGGGTACAGGGACCTGCTCTTTATTTTCTGGCAAAAAGAGAGAAAGAGATACATGCATTTGTCCCGGAGCCTTTCTGGCAGATTCAGGCAGACTGCAAAAAGAAAGATGCTTTGTTCAAAGCAATGCACAAGGACGACAAGATATTTGACAAGGAAAAGGCAAAGAATATTTTTTCTATTGTAAAAGGTCAAAAAACAGCAATTGTAGATTACCTGAAGGAAAAAAAGTACAAGGTAAATCCTCCCTCTCCTTTTAATCTATCCGACCTCCAGATGGAGGCATATAAATTATTCAAGGTAGTGCCAAAAGAATGCCAGACTATTGCCCAGAAATTATATGAAGCAGCACTTATCAGTTACCCCAGAACAAGCTCTCAGAAACTTGACCCCAAACTGGGATTTTCCGGCATACTGGACAAGCTTGCAAAAAACAATAAATACACTGCGCTTGCAAAGGAAGTGCTCAAAACAAGCTTGACTCCAAACAACGGGAAAAAAGACGACCCTGCCCATCCTGCGATTTACCCGACAGGAGAACTTCAAAAGGACGGGTTTTCAGTAAAAGAGGAAAAAATATACGATTTGATTGTAAAGCGATTTTTCTCCTGCTTCGGCAAAGCAGCTGTTCGTAAATCTGTTGATGTTACACTAGACATAAAAAAAGAATTGTTTGCTGCAAACGGGAAAACCACTCTCGAGGAAAACTGGTTCAGGTGGTATGCTCCCTATGTAAAAATAGATGAGACAACATTGCCGCCAATGAAGAAAAAAGACATTGTTGATGTCGAGAAGATAACTCTCATTCAAAAAGAGACCCAGCCGCCGGCAAGATACAACGAGGCATCTATCATCAAAGAGCTCGAGCGTCGTGAACTTGGTACAAAAGCAACGCGGGCAGACATCATAGGCAATCTTTTCAAGAGAGGGTATTTGAAGGAAAAGCGCATTGAAGTAACTGAACTGGGAATGAAAGTAATCGACACCCTTGAAAAATACTGCCCTGAGATTATCTCCGAGAAAATGACGCGCAGGTTTGAAAAAGAGCTGGAGGAAATAGAAAAAGACACAGCCCAGTCTCCAAAAACAATAGAAGAAGCAAAACAGGAGATTACAAAAATATCCACTGAATTCAAGGCAAATGAAATGAAAATCGGGGAATCTCTCATAGAGGCAGTGTTTGAGAGCCAGAAAAAAGAAAATTATATAGGAAAATGCCCTAATTGCGACAAGGGCAGCCTTGTCATAAAGAGAGGAAAGTACGGTAGATTCATCGCATGCGACCAGTATCCTGAATGCAAAACCATCGTTTCAATTCCCCAGAAAGGAATGATAAAAAGCGCAAATAAATTGTGCCCGGAATGCAGTCACCCGATGATAAGCATAATCAGAGCAAGGAAAAAGCCGCAGGAATTGTGCATAAACAAGAACTGCAAATCAAAGCAGGTTGATGTTCCGGAAGAAGGAGCGGAGAAAAAAGATTTTGGAAAATGCCCAAAATGCGGAGCCCCATTAGTTGAGCGTTCAAGCATATACGGAAAATTCCTCGGATGCAGCAAATACCCGAAATGCAAAACTATCGTTAAGTTGAATTCCAAAAAACAGGACAGTTAGATGTTCAAAAAATATTTTTGCAATTGAATTTTTAAGACAAGAAAAAATCTTTATTCTTGTGTCCGAATTCCCACACAAGATAAATTTTATACACAATATTAAAATATATAAATGCATAAATACAATAATAATATGCGTTTGTTTAATAAGAAAGGAAATCCTCTTAATAAAAATGTGATTAAAAACATAAAAGATGCTGTTGGCAGAAACCCAGATGACTCCAAATCCATGGAAAGTTTAAATGCGGATGTCGTGGATGCCCATGAAAAAAATGATGTTATTTCCCTTATAAAAAAATTAGAGGAGAAAAGACCTGTTATTCGCCTAAAAGCCGCCAATGAACTCATGAACTTGTATAATCAAGGAAGGAGTGGAGTGATTATTAATGAATTGCGGAAACTGCCTGATATTCAACTAATTAATTTAGGAAATTTATTGAATATGTCCGGAGAAAAAAACTTATCAGAGGAAGTTTCGAAATTGATTAAAGAAAAGAAAGATTCCGGCAAGTATGTTTCTTATGGAAATCAGACGGGTCATCCCGAAGAGCCAAAAAGCGCAAGGATAGACCCGGCGACAAAAGAAAGTTACGGGCGCTCCAAAGAAACGCATCTTGAATACGAAAATCTCCTGAAAAAAGCATACAACCAAAACATTGCAAAAACAGATGTTGATTTGATGGTCTATTTTTTAGCAAAATACAATGACTTAAATGAAAAATGGGATTTAATCGCAAAGGCAAAAACAAGCAGGGAAATTAAGGGTATTTGGACGGGTCGCTCTTTCGGTGAAGTTCTAAGAGAAGTACTTAATGGCAAGGCAAAACATAAGCATGGAGCAGAAAAAGAGAGAATTTATTTGACACATGATTTTTTAAGATCAAAATATCATCCGCTAGAAAAGGAAAACAAGATTTTGTTTTTGGTAAAAAATATTGCACTAAAATTTGACTGGACAGAAAAATATAAAATAGATATTATTGTAAATGAAAAAATTAATTTTGAACATATTTCAAAAATATATGTATTTATGAGTTCAACACAAATAATTGAAGAATTAAAAAAAATAAAACAAAAGTATCCCTTTATTGAAGTTATATATTATTCAAGATCTTGTTTTTATGAAATCCTAGAAAATCTTTTTTCTTATAGTGGAGCAAATAAAGAAATCGGCTACAGTACCTCAAGAGAAGGGTTGGTTAAAACATTAATTTCAGAAAAACAAAACACATTAAACAAACTAATACGATTAAGGAAAGAAGGCAAAAAACTTCCAAAAGAACAAGCAAATGCCTATCGTCTTTATTTGGAAGGCATTGACACAGACATTGACTTTTTAATAAAGCTTGAAAAAAACATCAAATTATTTCAGAACTTCTATTCTGACAACAAAGATTCCTTTGATAAATTGAAACTTGTTGAAAACAAATTGGAAGGAACAAACATAACTTTCAAAGAATTCAGGAAACAATGGGACGACGAGTTTCCGCATCTTGAAAAATATGATTATTACAAAAATGTTACTTATCGGGGAGGCTATTCCAGCAACCTGTCAAGGCAAATAGAGCAGGAAATAGAAAGGGTTGATAGCGGAGAATATGACAATGAAGCATTTAATTTAGACCGGACTATTGAGTTAAAAGAAGAATATTTGGACAGTGCTAAAAAAACAAGAAAAATATATACAGATAAAAAAAGAAATAAATGGTTGTTTAAAACAATAAACAAAGAATATAAATATATGGCTTATGCAGAAGTCTGTGCCTATGAGTTTGCAAAATTAATAAATCCAGACACAGTTGAAGTGAAATATTTTGAACATGACGCCAAACTCGGGACTTTGCAGAAAATAATACCTGGTGCTGTTAAGTTGACAAATATTAAGATTGAAGACTTAACCAAACAGCAACTGAGGCAGATGCAGAGTTATAGTATTATCGATTGGTTAATTGCAAACCGTGATGCACATGGAAATAATTTTTTAGTAAAAAACAAAACGATTTATGCAATTGATAAAGGACTGGCATTTTGTTTTTTAGAAGACGAAAATCTTGATTCAAATAATCCTTTTGACTATTGTATCTATTATGGTAGAATTTACGACTCTTATATTAACGGAAAAATAGACCTGCAATGGGAGGATATTGAACCATTCATAAAAAAAGCAGAATCCATATCTGATGCAAAATACATCAATATTTTCCGCCCGTATATTGAAGAAAGATTTAAAGGAGCGTCAGAAGAAAAAACAAAATTCATAAAATTGATGCTGGAGCGAAAAAAGAATATAAGAAAGGATTTTGAAAAATTGTATGAGAATTTGAGGGAGAAAAGAGCAGAGCAGAGCAAGCCAAAGCTGGGTAGAGAATACGCAGAACTCATGGAATATGCAAAACAGTCTGTAAGTAATATTATTAATAATAGCATAAAATATACAGATTGCGACAAATATTTGCATTCTACTAAATTAATAACTGATGGATACGGCAATAAAAAAACAGAAGCGCAGATATATGAAGAAGAATTCAGGAATGCACTGGCGAAGAGCATTCTATTGCAATATAAAAAAATTGGAGATGAAATAGGGTGGATAAATATAGATAAATTTTTGCATTATTTGCAAAATGATTATGAATTAATGAATTTTATAGCAGACAATCTCTTTGAAAAAGAAATAAAAAACAAAGAAATTAAATCTGATTTATTGCTGAAAAGCATGGGGCTGAATCGTAAAAAACATGAACTCAATTATATGTTAGAAGCTCAAATAAAAGACATTAGAAAGCACATTATAACAAATAAATACCCTATTGATGATTCGTTACTAAAAAGAAAAGATATAAAAGGAATTTTTACAAAATATTTTTATAAGATACAATATTCTTCAAAAGATAGATTATGGACAAGCGATGATATAATAATAGATTATTTTGAAAAAATAAAAACAGGCATTTTCATGGATATTGGTATTGCCGCAGGAATGCCTCAAAGCGGAAAAGAAGAAGATATTGCTTTAGCAACAAGATGGCTGGCAAAAAAGATGTCCGAAAAGCACCTAAAAGTGGATATAATTGGCATTGATATTACAACAGATGGATTAGGTATTGTTTTAGAGGATATTCGCAATAAAAAAAGAAAAGACAGTGAAATTCCTTTTATTGCTCCAAACTTGAAATATAAAAGACAGGATGCTACTAAAACGCTTTTCATAAAAGAGTATGGCATTGACAAAAGTTCTGTTGACATCATAAGGGAAGCCTATGTTTTTACTCATCTAAATAAAGATGAAATAAAAGAGATTCTGAAAAATGTAATGATTACTTTAAAAGAAGGAGGGCTTTTTATTTCTGTAGGAAATCCCAGAAAATTCTCTTTTCCGACCACAATAGTCATGATCAATGAAATATATAAAAAAAAGAACAGGAAATTAGAATATTTGAAAACAATAGCGATAGATTTGGAAAGGCGCCAGAAAGAGTATTATGATACATGCTGTCTAAAAAAAATCATCAGAGAAATCGAAGAAGAATCCGCTCCTTCTAAAACAAAGCAAACAGAAAAAGAAATAATCACTCTTTTGGAAGAAAAAAAATACAGTGAAGCATCAGACCTGAATGAACAACTACCGGAATCTGAATTTAAGGATAGCGTTCGCAGGATGCTTCAGGGAGAGATTAGAGAAGAAAGAGAAGAATCCGAACTGGATGCTCTTCTTAAAGAGTCGGGAACTGCCATGGACGAAACAGAAAAGAATATAAGGAGCTATTTAATCAATGAATAATATGACAAGCGAAAATCAATTGAGAAAAGACTTTGCTGAACTTGAAAAATATTATTATAAAATAAGAAAATGCAGTACTCAAAGCAGAGAAGAAGAGGAAAAAAAGCAGAGAGCATTGGATGCATTATCAAGAGAAATAGATCGGATAAAAGAGGCGCTTGCATTAAAGAAAAAAATCTCAACATCCACAACAGACCAAAGAGCGGAACTGCTCGGGGCTTTTTTTGGGGAGTTTAAAGAAACAAGGGACTTTGTCGATGAAGTCAAAAATTATCGCCATGAAAATGAATTGGAAAAAATACATTTAGGGAAAGGCATATATGGTTCTGTCAATAATATTAAAAACAATAAATACCAGATGGTACTAAAAACAAGAAATGATAAATCAAACTTTTCCCGGTTTAAAGAGAATGCGAAAACAGCTATGTTTAATCCTAAATTGGCTGTGCATTATTGTAAAAGAAAAATCAGGCAAAACTTACTCTCTTTGAACACTCTTCGTGATGAATATTTGAATATCGTAAAACTTCACCAGATGCTCTCTCAAAATATTCCTGCCGTATATGATTACGACGAAAAAGACGACAGCATAATAATGGAGACTATAGAAGGTCAGACGCTGGAAAAAATACACAGGAAAATAGAAAAAGAGCCTGGACTTATTGAAGAGCTTGGAAAAATCATTGCAACAATGCACAACAATGATTTTATCCACGGGGATTTAAACAAAACCAACATAATGCTAACTAAACAAAAAATCTGGAAGATAATTGATTTTGACAAAACCAAAGAAATTAAGGAAAATTCAAAGCAAAAGGCAGAACTTCAGAAAGAAGACATCTATAGATGCACAAGAATTTTGTCAAAAAATCTCACATCTCGTTTGGTGCAGTCATATCTGCTCAACAGGGATTTTAAGAAAACGCTATATTCTATTTTAGAAGAGAGAAAAATTGATTATCCTGCTGCAGAGGCATGGCCGGAGTATGTTGCATATCTAACAAAAAAACTACATAATCCGGGAAATGAAATCCTTGATTATGTGCGTGAGATAAACAGAAACTTTGACTCAAATACAAAAGCAATGCATCCTGGTGATGAGCGTTTGGGAAAAATCATTGAAAAATACAAACGAATATCAAACTTGGAAGGTATTGGCATTGCATCCGAGTTTATTCCTTCAGTAACTGCGATTCCTTTTGAAGAGACAGCAAAAAGACAAATGGAATCTTTAGAAATGTATGCAGAAAAACCGCTTATGATTAGTAAAAAAGTAGCAGAATTATTGTCTGAGAGAGAAGATTTATTGAAGAGAATAGAAGAAGATGAAAAAAAGCTGGCACAACTCGAGTAAAGAGCCGACCCTACTGGTGAGCATCCTCTTTGTCCACTCCATAACCCTTTGCAGTTCTCGGATTGCACAAGCTATTCTTTGATGCCAGTTCTCCTCTGGTAAATTCATCTATCGCCTTATCCACATCACCTGTTATGCCGAGAATCATTTCAATGCCGTATTCCTTAAAGAAATTTATTGCCATCGGTCCTGCTCCTCCGACAATTACGCAGTTAACTCCTTTTTCATATAAGTATTTAGGCAAAAGACCGGTTCTGTGCCCGGGATTTTTAATAGACTCTCTGGCAATTACTTTGCCTTCGGAAATGTCAGCGATTATATAGTCAGGGCTTCTTCCAAAATGAGGAGATATTTCACTCCCATCAGCGCAGATAGCCAGCCTTGTTTTTCTTTCTTTCGGCTCTTGTTTTCGTTCTGCATGTCCTAAACCATGATGCGCCTGCACGGGAATAGTTATTTTCTTTAGCTTGCTCTTCAAAAAAGTCTCTATTGCCTTTTCAATGCTGCCTGAAGCATTGTGTGTTTTTATGCCTATCTGATTGAGCACCAAAAATGCGTTAGGTCCAACATTTCCTGTAATAATTACATCAGGTCTTAGATTCCCGGCCTGCTCTGCAGCAATGAGCCCTGCGCCATGGCTTTCGTTTTTTCCCTTGTTGAGAACTGCTTTGACTGTTGTTTTTTTATTTTCCTCTATTTTAACTATTAGAAAATAATTGCATCTCCCGAAACGTGGATCAATTTCGTCTTTTATTGTTTTTCCTCTTGAAGTTATTAGTATTTTTATAATCTCACCGATATTATTCTCTTTCCATCATTGCCCCGCATTTAGGGCATTTCCTTTTATTGCAGGGAAGTCCTCTTTTGTGCCTTGTTTTGTAATTGCATTTTGGGCATATACACATCCCGAACGGACCTGCTCCTTTTCCACCGTATCTTCCTTTCCATCGTATTTCTTTTGCCATACGGTTTTTGTAAAAGCTTTCTTTCATATCCAATGCTTTTATCTGTATTACAGTGTATTTAAGCGCAGGAATATTTTTTTCAAGTTCATTTTTAAGGCGTTCTGTTATACCCTCTGCTTCATTAACACTTAATTCTGGATCAAGCTTGATCATCAGTTCTGCAAAAATCACAGTGCCGAGCTTCTGTGTTTTCAGCTCTTCCAAATCAATGTTTTGGTTCTTTAATACATCTTTTATTTTTTTTTCTGTTTCCTCATCAGCGCTTTCTCCCACAAGGGCACTGTTTGTTTGTCCTACCAAGTCTACAGACTGCTTTAACAGGTATATCCCAATCAATAAGGCAAGCAGAGCATCCATATGAACCCAGTATTGTGTTATTGCAAGTCCGAATAAAACCCCGAACGAACTTAAAACATCCATTCTTGAATGCACTCCATCTGTTATAAGAGCAATACTGTCATATTTTTTCCCGTAGGTGATTTTTAATTTAGACATTATTGCATTTAATGCGACAGAAATTATCATGACGCCAAATGAAAGATAAGTTACAATTATCTCTTTTGGATGAAAGAAAGCGTTTATTGCATCATAAATAATGCCAAGAGAGGTTAATATTAATATTATGGTTATTATAAAGCCGGCAATTGTTTCGCTTCTATGATGCCCATAAGGATGTTCTTTGTCTTTGGGCTTTGTTGATGTTTTTATTCCGATATAGCCTATGAATGAAGCAACAATATCTGTTGCACTGTGTATCCCTTCAGCAAGGATTGCTGCGGAATTGGATACAACCCCTACAATTAATTTGACAATGCACAAAAATAAATTTACAATCAATGACAAAAGTCCTATTTTTTCTGTTTCATTCATATTTCCTGAAATGAACGTTGCCTCCCACTATACGGATTGCTTTTCCAAAGACGATAGCATCAGCTACTTTTTTCCTTGCGGCAATAATCAAACGGCAGAAAGTTGGCTGGGATATGTTCATTTCTTTTGCGCACTTCCCCTGTTCATGGCAGAGCAAATCTTTCAGCCGTATTGCTTCAAATTCGTCAATGCTCAATACAGAGTCCTCAAGATTCCTCATCGGCACTCCTGTCGGCTTGAAATAAGTTATGCCTGGTCTTTGCCTTATATATCTGCATCGTCTTGGTCTTGGCATTATTCTTCCTCTTCGATTTTTTTCAAGGTTTTTTCAATTCTTTGTTTTTGGTCTTCTATTTCTTTTAATTGCGCAGACAATATTTTCTTCTCTTCTTCTTTGCTCAGATTTGCGGGTTTCTCTTCCAAAAATATCTCTCTTCCAAATCCTATTCCTGCACCTCTTCCAAAGCCTGCTCCTGCACCTCTTCCAAAGCCTGCTCCTGCACCTCTTCCAAAGCCTGCTCCTGCACCTCTTCCAAAAGCACGGTTTATTTCTTCTTCCTGTCCACAAGAACCAAATCCTCTTCCTGTAAGGGGACCTTCTCCTCTCGGACCTCTTTTATCTCTTCCTGGCATATCAATCACCTTTTATTGTTATGAATATATATTCATAAACTATTTAAACGTTTCGGATTATCGGGATTATTTTAACATCGTAATTTAATAAATTGTTTTTGATTTTATTTCATCAAATACGTATTTTTCAAATAAATCATTGATTATTTTCCTGTATTACTCTACTTTTGCAAATATATCAGTTATATTTACTTCTTTTGTTGACTGGCATAGTAAATCCAGCATGAAAGCATAATCTTTTTTTGAAGGATGATATTTTTTATTATAATATCCGGCTGTAAACATGACAAAGTAATCTTTTTTATAATGTCCATACTATGCATAGATCTTTTAATGCCTTTTTCATCTCCTAAAAACTTGTTCATAAAAAGAAGGGAAGGATTTACAAGATAACTGAGTTTGTCGTATTTTGCTGAATCAAGCTTAAATTCATAGTCCTACGACAAGCACAAATGCTTGATTTTTTTGACAGAAGGATACGATTTGATGAAATTTCCTATTTTTATGGTGGCATCAATATTGCCCTGCATATTTTGTATATTCTATGCGTAATCTCTCTTCTGTAAGAAATATGCTCTTGTTATTCTTTTATCTGAAAATTTCCATCCATAGTTCAGCTTTCCAGCATCTTTTTTTAATTTTTCTATATCAACATAATCATAATAATTATTAGGAAATGTTCTCCTGACAACTTCCCTTTTCAACAGGAGCCTTTTTAAAATATTTTGCCGAATTCAGTTGGCGCTTTTTCCCTGTTAATCTGTAATTTTTTTGAAAAAGTCATGCTTAACATTACCTTCTCTCTAATGAGTTTCCGACTCATATCATCGCCTTCCAAGCCCTATATAATTGATATGTTTCTCATACATATTGTTTTTCACAGAATAATATGCTTCTTCAATGTCCTTTTCATATATATTCTTCCCGCCTAGACCAAATACATAGCTTATGACTTCCGGTCTATTCTCCGAGTTATACAATGCATTTTTTATGTCGGAGCATACCGGCGGAACTGCCCCAAAAGACAAAGACCTGTCCAAAACAATTACTTTCTTTGCATTTTTAAGGGCATCTGCAATTTCTGCGCATGGAAAAGGGCGGTAGAGCTTTATTTTAATCATTCCTGCTTTGTTTCCTTTTTTTCTCAAATCATCTATCGTTGCCTTGACAGTCCCTGCTGTTGAATTAAGCACAATAAATACAATCTCGGCATCTTTGGATTTGTATTCTTCAAACAATTCGTATGAGTTTCCTGTGATTTTTGAAAGTTCTGCTCCTATTTTGAGATAAACATCCTTTGCTCTTAATATCGCATCTTCCTGCTCTTTTTTTATTTCAAAGTAATAATTCTGCAGGGCGAAAGGACCGTGCGTCATCGGCTTATTTACATCAAGCAGAGAATATCGTGGCTCGTATTCCCCGAGAAAGTTTCTTATTTTTTTGTCATCATGAATTACAACATTTTCCATGTTGTGGGTTGTGTTGAACCCGTCCTGCATTATCATTGAAGGAATGCGCACTTTTTTGTTTTCGCTAACTCTTATTGCAAGAAGCGTGTGTTCATATGCTTCCTGGGCAGTTTCGCTAAATATATGTATCCAGCCCTGGTCTCTTGCGCCCATTGTATCGCTGTGGTCGCAATGTATGTTTATCGGTGCTGAAAGTGCGCGGTTGGGAGTCGGCATTACAATGGGGAGTCTCAGTCCGGCTGCTGCCCCTAAAATTTCCCACATGAGCGCCAGCCCCTGCGAAGAAGTTGCAGTCATTGCCCTCACTCCCGCAGCGCATGCGCCTACTGTCGCGCTCAATGCGCTGTGCTCTGATTCTACTCTTATGAATTCTGTATCTACCAGACCGTTTGCGACAAATTGAGAAAATTTTTCAATAATAGGAGTTTGAGGAGTAATTGGATAGGCTGCCATGACGCCTGGATTAATTTGCCTTATTGCTTCAGCTACTGCTTCTCCGCCGGTTAAAGGTTTTGACTCCATACAATTATTCTATAATTTTTTTTATTTGATCAATTGAATATTCTTTTATTCCTTTTTCTGTCAGAGTCCATACATTTGCTTCATCTATTTGAAATTTTTCCTCTGCTTTTTTCATTGATTCAACTGCAAGTTTTATCGCCTTGTTTGCATCCATATCTTCCCTGTATTGTTTTTCAAGAAATTCATTGACTTTATCTGCGCTTTGCCCGATTGCTCTTGCCCTTGCCTGCATCATAAAGCCGGAAGGGTCTGTTTCGTACAAGACAGCATCATGGTTCACTCCTCCAATTAAAAAAGATACGCCATATGGTCTTACTCCTGCATACTGAGTATAAAGCTGTTTTTTGTCTGCTATGAATTTTGCAAGAGAAAATATAGAAATCGGCTCATTATACATAATCTGATTTTGCTGTGCTTTTATTCTTGCATCATCTATCAAAAGACGCGCATCTGCAATAAGACCAGCGCTTGCAGCAGCAATATGCTCATCTATCTTGAATATTTTTTCAATTGAAAGCACGATATTGGAATGCCTTTTTTTTGTGCAAAATACAACTGTTTTCTCTTTTTTGTTCAGGCAAACAGAAACAACACAACTGCCTTTTTTCACTGCTTCTCTGGCATATTCTACCTGAAACAATCTTCCGTCCGGACTAAATGTTGTAATGGCTCTGTCATAGCCCATGTTTTCATTCATTATTTCCATAAGAATTATAATACAAAAATTTTATATATATTGTTATATACCGAGTATTCCGCCAAATACTATAAACAAGAATTTTTTTACGGAAAAGAATATAATCAACGCCACAATCGCAAAGGCAGGAGAATATTTCAGCATTGCCTTTGTATTTCCTGTTTGTATCAGGGATATCAAAATCCCGCCGCATATCGTTGTTAGAAGAATAGCATATATTGAGAAATTATGCAGTGCATTGAGGTCTATATCAGGTGAACTAACGCTGATTGAACTGGTCAGGCTTCCCTGAATAGATGCAACATCACCGCTCTGGCTTGCTGAAGAAGACCACATAGATGTCAGGCTATATGTAAGAAAATTAGATACTGCAAACAGAAAAGGGGCTCCAAGAACAGCTGCAATAAAAATGAAGATGGTATACATCATGACAGAGGCCTGAATTTCTTTCCTGAGTGTTTCTGTATTTTGGATATCCACTGCTGTCTCCTCAAGCAGCTTTGCGACAGCCCCTCCTGACCTAAGTCCTTCAACAAGCAATTTAACGGTATTCGAGAGAAGCTTTGATTTTATTTTTCTTAAAAGAAATGTAAATGCCTTTTCCACAGGAACACCGCCGTAAATGTCAAGAGCAACTTTTTTGAATTCAATTCCTATTGCCCCGAATTCGGGTCTTGCAGAAAAAAGCATCGCTCTGTCTATTGTGAGCCCTGATTTGATGTTTGATGAAGTCAAAAACAGGATATCCGGCAGCATTTCCTCTATTTTTTTGCTTCTCTTGTCAGCCATAATAGAATACCGTATGTATGGGCTTATGGGACCAATGCACAGAATAATAGTAACTATTATCCCTATTTGCATATAGCTGTATATTTTAATCCATATCAAATAGATTAAAACAATTACTGCCACTATGTAAAAGAAAAAGAATATGTTTATGACATTATTTGGAGAAAACTTCTCTATACCTGCAAATCTGGCTTCTCTTTCCAACCTTTCTTTATATGCACTTGGAAATGATTGGTATAGTTTTTCTCTTTTATCCATAATAATTAAATCTGTATTACTGGTCTCCTTGTCTTTATCACATTCAAAAACATTATCTGAAATATAAACAACACGAACAATATTGAATAAAGAATTGTACTGCTTATTCTGCCCCCGACAAAAGTTGTAAGTATTGTAAGGAATGTTATTCCAAGGGACGGGACAATTACTGCAAAAAGCATATACATAAGGGTCAATGGATTTAGCTCCTGCCCGTATTTTTTGATAGACAGCAGTTGCTCTTTTAGCATATTTTCAACTATGTTGGAAAGAGCGATTTCAAGCGTTGTTCCGGTTTTCATGGCATTTAAAATCTGCCAGAAGCTTTTCCTGTATGAAGCAGAAGGACTTCGGAGAATACTGTCTTCTATTGCTTCAATTTCTGATTTCCCTCCATTTATTTGGCTTACTACTTCCTTAAATTCTTGTGATACAGCACCGTACCCTTCTGATATATTTACCAGTCCCTCGTAAATAGGAATTCCTGATCTTATTTCAACCAGCAAATGCCGCATTGCATATGGAAGCTCCCCATCCATTTGCCTCGCTCTTCTTTTTGCCATTATATTTGGTTTGGCGAGGATGGTGTACATCATCATCAAAAAAAAAAGAGGAATACTGGCAAAAGCAATTTTTAGGATAATGATATCCTTAAGTATGAACCACATGAAAAAAAGAGTAAAAAATATCATGACGCTGCTTTTGACAGCAGAATACAGAGCATAAGCAATATATTCTTCAACAGAGTATCTTTTTTTTGCATGAATCAGGTCAACTTTTATTCCTTGTAAATAAGGAGCTATTTTTTTTGCATATTTGTAGAAAATTCGTGATTTTCTCATTAATTTCCTTTCAAGATTATTTTTCACTTTAACCACTTTTTCTATTTATTTATTTATTTCTGCGTAGAGTTTATCTCCCAGTATTTCTTTCGGAGATTTGCTTCCTACTGCTGCTGCAATTACTGTTTTCTCATCGCGATAGTATTCCGCGAGTATTTTTCCAACTGAATCCACTGTTTTTATTTTATTCTTCATCATCCAGTCCAGAATCATCACTTTATTCGCCAAATCTTTTTCTATCTCTTCCTTTGTCATTCCGGAGTACATTGAAATTTCATCATAAATCCTGTAGACTTCGTTTATCTTTTCAACAGTATCGGTTTGCGCATTCCACCGGTAGATTAGGTTTATTTTGCACTTATCATCAACAGATATCAATTCCGCAACCTCTGTGGTTCTCCGGATTCCCTTTCTCCTGTGCCTGTATTGAACAACAATTATATGCAGGGCACTTAGCATTGATTCTGCCAAATTCATTGGCGCATTGATAAGCCGCTGGTAAACCTGTTCTGCACGATCTCCATGAAATGTAGCATAGGCACTATGCCCTGTTCTTATTGCCTCGAACATAACTTCTGCTTCTTTTGCCCTTCTGATCTCTCCAATAATCAACCTGTCTGGTCTCATACGCAGTGCATTTACCATAAGATCAAGCATTGTGATTTCTCCTTTCCCCTCGGGATTAGCTCCTCTTGATGACAAAGGAACCCAGTGCAAAAACCGGGGAAGCTGTATTTCACGGGTATCTTCAATTGAGATGATCCTCTGGTTTGGAGGAATGAACGGCAAAATTACACCGAGCATAGATGTCTTTCCAGAAGCAGTTCCTCCCGAAACAAGAATGTTTAATTCATATTGAATTGCGAGCCACAGGAATGCGGCGATATCTTTTGAAAATGTCTTGGCTTCAATGAAATGAATCACTGTCCATGGGGATCGCGAAAATTTTCTTATTGTGATTGTATTTCCTTTTGTTGAAATCGGGAAAATTGTGGCATTTACTCTGTCCCCTGTAGTTAGGTGCGCATCCATCAGAGGATGAAGATTTGAAATCTGCATTCCAACGCGCCGTCCGATTGCAGAAGAGTAATTATATATCTCTTCTTCATTTTTCAGGTAAATATTTGTCTTTACCCAATTGTGCCTTTTATGATATACCCACACCGGGTCCTTGTGGCAGTTCACAACGATTTCTTCCAGATTAGGGTCATTCAGTATCAGTTCAATATCCCCTAAGCCCAGCATATCGTGGACAAGAGTCCCTGCCAAAACTTTTTTTTCTTTTTCAGCAAGGTTTGGGAGATATGTTTCAAGCATCTCGATTGCTTTTTCCCTGAATTTTTTTTTCACGCCTTTAAACACTTTCGGGTCAATAAATTCTTTTGTGCTCAATGGAACGACCTTTATTAGTTCATCCTTTATTTCATCCAGCACGACCTGTATCCCAAGAGAAATCTTTCTTTTTTTTAGATTATAGATAGGGACATATTCTGTATTGGTCTCTTCTATAATAATTTCTGCCTCAACTTCATCAGAATTGATTTTATAGCTTTCTATGTCTTTTTTCATATAAATCTAAAAGCAAGTAAATATTTATAAAGATTATATAAATAAAATTTTATGGCTACAGACGGAAAACCATCATTTGGGAAAAAAAATAAAAAAACCCATATTATTTGCAGAAGATGCGGAAGAGTCGCAATGCACAAAACAAGAAAGATTTGCGCTGCGTGCGGTTTTGGAGCTACAGCTAAGTTGAGAAAATACAGCTGGCAGACAAAAAGGAAGGTTGTTTCAAAAGCAAGAAAATAAATTTTTGATGTTTTGAGCGAATATAGTCTAGTGGTATGACTTTGGCCTTCCAAGCCAAGGGCCCGGGTTCAATTCCCGGTATTCGCATGTTTCGGTAGTGAACAAATGATTTCGCCGTAAAAATTACAAGAAGTGCGAATTCCGCAATGAGCTCCGAAATCTGCAAATATTTCCTAATGCAGTTTGCAATCTTTGAGATATTTTGCTCACACTCTAAATACGAGACGCAAAATACGCCTTGAAAAGCGCGGTATTTAGCGTAAGACAGCGATATTCATAGTATTATTAACGAGTGAACGAAGAAATTCATCGAAACAATTGGATTTTATGAATTTCGATGTGAACCGTTAATAATCTTAAAAAGCAAAGCAACTCCTACAAGACTTGATTTTTACGGTTTTTCTGCACGTAATATTTGCAAGGATGCAGAAAAATGTCATAAGTGTAGTGAACAAATGAATTTCCTGCAACTTTTGTAAGAAGAGGATTCCGCAACGATCTATAACATAGCGTATTACAAGCGGTGTTGTAGATTGCTGCGGATTCGGTTATTTTACAAGACATACAGCGAATTCCTTTGCTCATCCTCTAAAAATCCCGTCGCCCGGACTTGAACCGGGAACAACTCGGTAACTGCTAAACAAATGCCTGCTGGCAAAAAGCACATTTTTTGCGCTCTTCTACAGCCGAGCACTCTACCAATTGAGTTACAACGGGATATCTATCTATATATATGTGTTAATTTTTAAAATATATTATCTTATCCTGTTTATGAAGCGCAAAATGATTATAAAAAACAAAAAAGAGCAGTCTATAATCGCTAAAGCAAGAATCGAAATACTCTATCATCTGACATTGGAATCTTTGAAAAACAAGGACATTGAACTGGCAAAAAACAGCGTAGCGCTCATCCAGAAAATTTCAAGGAAAAACAGGATTTCCCTGAAAAAATACAGGTGGTTTTTCTGCAAAAAGTGCTTTTTTCCTTATAGCGCAGAGAGCATAAGCATTTCAACAGATGCGCAAACAAGGACACTGAACATTTTATGCAAAAAATGCGGTCATATTAGGAGAAAAATATTGAAAAAATAATTTGACTGATTAATACTCATAAAGAGACGGTTCTTTTGTCATTTCAGAAATGTTTACTTTTTCTGATTCATTATCCTTTTCTTCTCTTAATTTGTATATTTTTATTTCATCGTTGTCAAAGACTTTTTCCAGAAAAGCGATGTTGTATGCATCGAAAATATACATTCTTGCAAAGTTTGAAAGACCGGGCGTTTTGGTAGGATATGGAATGTACGTTCCGTATTTGGAAAACAGAAGGCACATGTCTGCGACATTTTCTGTCTGGTTTGGCGCCAAATCCACAAGCCCGTCCTGAGTGCACAGGTATTTTATTTTCATGTTTTGCATTCCCTGAGTCATCATTATGTTTCCCATCAAGCCGCCGTTTTCGCTAACAGGAACAGAGATTATGCCTCCTCCAAAATCATAGAGGGCAATTGTCAGGTTGTTTTTCTTCTCCATTTTTGGCTGTGGCAGGGGCGCAAAATAGTTTTCCGGCTTGCCGAAGAGATTGTCTTCTTCATAATAGTCATTGGTTTCTCCATAATGACCAATCCTGCTCATCATAGGGTATTTTCCAATTAATGTCCTGTCCACTACCATATAATCTGCTCTATAAGCAATCATAAGGTCTTTTATATGAGTAATATTCGTATCTGTAAACATCTGCGCAAGATTCTCGTTTACTGTACGGTTCTTGTTCATTCCATCCGCTGTGCTCGCCCGCTCTCCTGCGGTCTGGAACCAATATCCATAATCCCACCAGCTCATTATTGCTGCGTCTTCCGGAGTATTTTCTTTCATCCATTTCATTGCTTCCTGCCATTTGGCATCAAATGTCAGTCCGGTGTATTTGTTTACAACAAAAGCAGAAGAGATATTTACAGAGATAAAACCTATTGCTATTGCAATGGCGATTATTTTTGTGAAAGGGATATTGATTTCTTCATTGCTGTCCTCGTCGTTTTTGTCAGAGCCTCTTATTCGGTTCGCAAGATTATCAAATTGTCTGCTTTTTATTAATTTTTTCCCATACTCCATTAAATAAGATGCGCCAAATCCTGCCATTATGCAAAACGGAGCGCCAAGCAGGAACATGACCCTGATGTATTTCAATGAGCCGTGTATTGATGATGCCGTCCATAGGACAACCAATAGGACGCCTATATTTGTGCTGTAATATGAAACAAAAAGCACAAAGGCAATTAATCCATAGTAAAAATTAAAATATCCAAGCAATGGGACCGCAATTAAAGCAATATAGAAAATATCCTTGCTTTTATAATTTTGTCTTTTCAGGTATAGTTGATATAATATAAATACTGCGCAAACCCATACAAGAGAAATTACACTAAAAATAGACAATATTCTCCCAGTTAAATTATACGATTTATCTTCATTGAACATCGGTTTATTTAAGATTTGCTGAAGATAACTTATGCCTGATGCAACATTGAATTGCCCTTTGATTGCGTCAAGCGAGCCAGGGGCATTTTCTGCAACAGTTGAGCCGATTACTCCTTTTTCCAGGCTTACAAGCCCGGTTACTGAAGTTATCATGCGGGCGCAGAAAGGAGAGAAGAAAGATCCAATTAAAATCAGAAAAACAGCGCCTAAAATTGAGGCAGGAACGATATATTTGTGCA
>QMVB01000010.1 GCA_003660905.1 Candidatus Nanohalarchaeota archaeon
CTTGTATTTTTTTTGCATCGCAACTAAACTGCAAAATTTCGCAAGTAGTTTAGTTTCGGCAAAAAGAAATTTGCTCCAAAAAAAGCAAAATTCTTTTCTGTTATTTATGTGTTATGCTATAATCATTCTTATACTTATAAGTTAGGTGAACTTAATCTATTTGAAACTCAACCGATAACAGGTAAAAAACAATTATTGGAACAATAATATATAAATAAACCAACATATATAATTAACTATGAAAAATGAAAAAGAGCGGAAAGCAAGAATTAAAAATATCTTAAAAGAGCTTGATGAAGCAAGAAAAGAATACAGGGGACTGAAAGAAGAGTATAATGCTTTGCCGGACAATGTAAAGATGCAGGAGGATTTAGAAGAATTCAAGGAATTTGAGGCGAAAATTGATGAGGACATTAAAGAAGCGAAGAAGATTGTAAACTATGAGGAACGTTCTAATGTATTAGGATATATTGGAAATATCGTAAGGAGAGATATAAAACGGGCAGAAGATTTATTAACAAGAAAGCAATCGAGAAAAGAAACTACAGATCCTAATAAAATTAGTGAACCAGAAACTCCTGCTCCGGGGATTTCAGCAGGAGAAGGAAAAGGTATTTCTGATGAAAAAAGGCAAAAGATAAGAACTCAAAGGCAGGAATTGCGGGAGGGAAATGAAGAAGCGAAAGAGACTGCTCCTTCAATGCTTGCAAGGTTGTTTGATAGTGGGCGGGCTTTGAAGAAAGAGGCGTCTGATTATGATGTAAAAGTCAAGAAATGGAAGGAAATTAAAAACAATTGTGTTGAATATATTTTTGAATACAAAAATACAGGAGAATTTGCAGGAAAAATTGTGCTTTATAAACCATATTTTCAATATTTTGACTATTCCCTGAAAAATTTTGTAGGAGAGAAGGGAAAGAGATTTTTGGAAGAGATGACAAATATCCGAGATAAAAATCAACAATTTGCAGGAGAAACATCACTGCCTATGATTAAAGAATGGCAAGATTCAAAAAAACGAATCCATAGCCAGAGTATTCCGACACGGCTTACAATCAACCCAATAACTGGTGGGTATCGGCGACTTACGTTCATGTATTCTGTAAATATTAATGGAGAGCGTTTTTGGCCTAATGTCAAATTTCCGGGAGACATTCCTATTAAAAAAAGATTGCATCTGGCAGATTTCTACACTACAATTTTTCTTATGGAAAAATACAATGAAAAAATGTTTCCCTCTATAATGTGCGTAGAACTTCCAAAAGGAAAATACAACTTCTACAATACGCCAAGAATATATGATAAATACACTGATGAAAATCCAAGATTAATATTTTTTTTTACTCCTGAAGGCAGAAGAATGGTGGATTTCTCTGTGCAAGAAAGCCAAAGAGAAAGGTATATAGAAAGAGAATATATAGATAAAATAACATCAAAAACAGGTCTTTCTTTTGAGATGATAATTGAAAGGATTGCAAAAGACCCTTTTAGATTTTTGGCGCATTGCCACATGAATGAAATATATCTGAGTATGTGGGGAACCGATGCACACTACGGTAATTTTTTTTTATCAGAAAAGGGAGAGGTATACAATGTATCAGATATTGGTCGTAAAAGACATACAAGCAATATAAGAGTAAAGATAAAAGAGGATATTAAATTTTTAGTCAGATATGAATCATTGCGAACTATACTCAGACATTTAAAAATTTCGGAAGAAGACATTAAGGAAAAATATATCCCTATGGCCTTAAACACCTATTTGGAAACGCTGGAAAAAGAGGGTGCAAAAAAATTAAGATCTTTGTTTAGCGATAAGGAAGCATTATTGGGGTTTAGCAAAGATGAATTAGATATATTAAGACAAGAAAAAAAAGAAGTTAAACAAGAAACCAAGAAAGAAATATTTGGTTTTTTGAAGCAAAATATAGAGCAGTTAAATCTTGATGAAAATGAAAAACATCAATGGCTTGAATATTATGGAGGAAAAATAAAAGAAACAGATAAAAAATGGTCTCTGTATGTTATCAAAGATAAAATTATAGATAGATTTCAAAACAATGAATTCAAAGAAGAAGACCTGAAAAAAGTTCTTCCTGAAATGGAAGAGAGAAATAAGATGCAAAAAATAAAAAAAGAAATATACGCCTCTTCAAAACAAAAACTAGAGCAGTTAAATCTTGATGAAAATGAAAAACATCAATGGTTGAGCCATTACAAGGATAAATTAAAAGAGGCAAAGAATAGAGAAGATATTGATAAAATTGAAGAAGAGATGAAGAAACGATTTGAAACAAGAAAAATTCTCAAACAAGATTTAGAAGAAACGATTAGTAAATGGAAAAGTGGAAAAAGAAAAGGAGAGCTGGAAGAAGAATTTGGAGAAGAAGAACCAACACCAACAGAACCGATTCCCGGACCTACACCAATAACAGGCAAAAAACCACGATTTGAAGTAACCATCGTAACTGACACAGGAAGAGTTGACATAAATGAAGAAGCACAATATAATATAAAAATAAAGGAACGAAGCGGAATAGACCAGAACATTGGATTGAAATGCTGGTCAGAAAATCCAATAGATGAACTGAAATTGGAACGGGAAAAGATTACTGTCCCGGCACATAAAGCGGTTATCGTTACTTTAACTGCGAAAAACAGCGCTGAATTAAAAACATATGTTTTTGTCAAAGGAATAAATGAACAGGGATTTGAAGATCAAAGCGATGCTGTACTGGAAGTTTACAAGAGAGAAAGACCAACAAAAGAACCAGAACCTTCTCCTTCGATTGGGCTCATCGATACCCATCTTGTCTGCAAGGATCAGAAGGCAATGGAAAATACAGATTATGCATGGTTCGTGGATCTTTATGACAAAGAATACAATAAACTGGATGGAAAAGAGATAGTTTTCAGTAAAGAAGGTATCTCGATAGGCTCTAATACAACTAAAAACGGTCGCGCATTTGTTTCTGTCAGGACAGGCTCATCTGGAGAGAAGTACAGGATAAAAGTGTATTTTGGCGGAGATGATAAGTATAATCCATCTCATTGCGAAGCTGAGTTGACAGTTAGAGGGAAAATGCAGCCAACACAAAAACCAACACCGACAGGACCCAAACCCATACCGACAACAGGAAAAAAACCAACAAAAATAACCTGCTATGACAAAACAACACAAATCAATGTCCCTATTGAATTAGGAGCATATCTTTGCGATAAGAACGATGCTCCTTTAGAGGGGAAGACAATAAAATTTTCAGTTGCAGGAAAAAGCGTTGATCCTCCTGTGCAGACAGATTTAAACGGCGAAGCAAGCATCAGTGTTGCTCCTCCTGCAGCAGGTTCATTTAAAATAAAAGCAGATTTTGCAGGAGACATTGAATTTGATGCCTCTTCAGGCATAGCTGTATTGACAGTGACAGAAGAATCGGTTCCTTCCGGACCAACACCAACAGGACCAACCCCTGCACCAGCTACGCCCGAAACAAAGATAAAAAAATACAACGCAGACATAATCGTAAAGCCATATAACATCCCGCAGGGACAAAAGACAAATATTTCCATTGAACTAAAAAAAATATATCCTATGGACAAGAGCGGGCTGAAATATGAACTGCAAAAAAATGAGATATATTATCTGCTCATAAGAGGAAACAAAGATATTTATTCAATTGATGCAAATGGAGCGACCGTTGATGTCGGCAAAAAAATACTCTGCCATATTAGAAGAGGTCTTCTTGAAACAATAATTAAGCCCTCAGAAGATGCTGTCATTGGCAGCAGGAGTTTCATAGTATTTTCAAAAAAGAAATCAGGAGAAAGGTCTGCTCTTATATATCCGAGAAAAAACTGCTTTAAAGTTGTCGAGGCAAAAAAAGAAGGCATAATCTCCCATGAGGTTCATGTGATTGCAGAAGCTATTCATGCAATAGGGACACCTCATGAAAAAAAGCACGAGGAAAAGAAGATTGAATTTGCTGTTTTCCCTAATCGCATATATAAAAGCGCAGAAGACAAACAGAAAGAAATAATACTCATAGAATTGTTTAATGTGCCGGAAAAATTGAGAGACAAAATTTACATAAAAGAAATGGCATTTGACGATTATAAAGACAAAAGCCACATCCAGCTAGTTGATACGACAGTAGAAAAGAGAGGGGATGCTATATTCCAGGCAATTCTTTCAATTGATTTTGAGACAAAAATCGGTCATCCTCTAACAGAGCTTGTTCTGGGCATAAAAGACAACGATGAAAAAGAAATAAGGATTTCGAAAAAAGATGCAATCGAAATATTTAATCCAGAGGCAATAGCGAAGGAAAAGGAAGTTCCGAGAGGAGAAGAGATGTGGGTGGAACTGGAATTAAAGGGAATGAAAATAGACAAGAACAAAAAATATGATTTTATATTTAAGCCTTCTTCAAAAATAGATATAAAAAACCACAATCAGGATGAATCTGCTGAAATTGGAATAAAGGTGCTCGATGCAGAACTGCTTGGAACAAAAAGAATAAAACTCATGATTTTTGTCCCGGAAGATGAACTGCTGGGCTCTTATGACCTGGAAATCGCAGAAGTCGTTGACGAATATAAAGAAAAAAAGGGATTTAGAAATCTAATGGATAGAATAGATGATGCCTCAAGAAGTGCCTAAAACAACAGTCTGCAATAAATCATTCTTCTTCCATCAGATATTTTTTTATGACCCATGTTCTATTTATGTACTGGACAAGCTTTTTCTTTTTCAGATTTTTCATTATATGCTTTGCCGTTTTCAGGGGAATTTCGCACTCGATTGCAATTTCATTTATATCAATTACGCCGCGGTTGTTTTTGGCATAGGCAATTGTTTTTTTTGCCACCCATTGCATTAGTTCTTCCTCTTTTTTTCTGTTGCCGGAAAGATTGCGGTAAAGCTTTCCAATCAGGATAGGCATCAGATAAATCACAAAAAATATTATCATCAACGACAATGGATTGTAATTTATCTTTAGCATCGTGTTCCCGGCAAAATCAATATATGCCCTGTTCTGAAAATAAAAATAGAGCAGGATATCAAATGGCAGCAGAAAAATCATCCCGGAAACAATCTGCCTGTCGATTGTGTGGTGCGTAGATACTGCAACGTTTTCCAATTCTGCAGAGAATGTTTTTATTACTGTATTTTTATTTTCATTGAAAAAATACATGATTTCGCACATGATCAATATCAGGAGAATCACGCCGAAGAGAAGATAATTGTATTTTATAAATCCATAAGCGCAAAGGGCAAAGAGCATTATTAAGGCAATTCTCGTAAGCTTCATCAAAGTCCTGTTCTTTTCCCTGAAATAGAGGCTTGATGCAAAATACCCTATTATTAAATGAATCAGAGCCGCAAGCAAAACATCAATGTGCATAATTAAATACCTCTTTAAATATATCTTCCTGTTGCGCTTTTATAATTTGTGTTTTTGCTTTTGAAAACCACGACTCAAGAGACGATTTTCTTTTTTCAAGGGCTTCCATAAAGTCCCCTGTATTTGTCGGTCTTATGGATTTTCCTTCAAGCGCTTCCCTCAATGGAATGTTGACTGCATCATTAGCGAGAGCAACAATATCTGCACCGCTAAAACCCACTGTCTTTTGCGCAATATAGTTCAAATTAAGATTGCGTGAGACAGGCGTTCCTTTCAGTTGGTGCGCTATAATCTGCTTTTGCGCTTTTTCATTCGGAGGACTGATAAATACAATCTCATCAAACCTTCCCGGGCGTCTCAGGGCAGTGTCTATTGTCCAGGGGGTATTTGTTGCTCCAAGGATAAGTATTTTGTTTTTCTTTGTGCCGACCCCGTCAATCTGGCTCAATATATGGTTTGTAAGCCTTTTTTCAAATGAAGAATCAGCATCATTTCTTTCTCCTCCAAGAGCATCCAGTTCATCGAAAAACAAGACAGATGGCTCTTTGGCGGCTCTTTTAAATATATCAGTAATGGTTTTTTCACTCTCCCCTACCCATTTGCTTAAAATATCGCTTATCTTTATGTTGTAGAACACTGCTTTTGCCTCTTTTGCTGTGGCTTCTGCCAGCAAGGTCTTGCCGCACCCCGGCGGCCCCCAAAACAAGATGCCTCCTCCTGCCTTTTTTTTGTAGATTTTGTAGATGTCCGGGCGCTCAAAAGGAAGTATTATCTTCTCCCGTATCTTCCTCTTTGCCTCTTCAAGACCGAATATATCATCAAACCCGATTGCTATGTTCCTGTAGGGTTTTATGCTGTCATTCCCTGCCTGCTTTTTTGAGACCACCTGCTTTGATTTAAACGACTGCGCTTTTGTGAACAGATAATTTGCCATATCAAAATACATCTTGTTTTCCTGCTTTTTCGCATTATGAAGATAGCACTCTGATGCCTTTAGATACAAAAGTCTTGCTTTTTTTGGATTATTCTTTTCGCAGCTAAGAGCAATTTTTACATATCCTCTTGCTTCTGCAATTGAGGCAATCATAGAATAATATGGAGTTAAGATTTATAAAATATAATGCGATTGAAATAATAAGCAGGAAAATAATTTTGCTGATCGATATAATGTATAAGATAGAGCAAAATTCTTTACAGAAAAAATCCTTCGAATTTCGTGAAAATATCAGAGATTTTCTGCGTCTCCACCGGCGTTGTAGATTGTGTCGAAGCTAAACTTCTTGCGAAATATTACAGTTTAATTGCGATGCCGAAAATAAACTTCCCTGTGAAATACAGAGTTGATTTACAATGGAAAAAATAAGTAAAATTACATATTACAGCACTAATTTAAACGCTCCTGAAGTGGACTTCCCGACAGCTTTGCTCAAAGGTCTTGCCCCTCCCCGACAAGGGGCTTTACATGCCAAAAATCATTCCTGCCATGGACATGGAAAAGATAAAGTCAATGAAAGGGATGACTTGCCCGCAAATAGCAAATCTTGTTGCAGGAAAATTTCTCTCTAATGTTATAGACAAAGAATCGCTCAGGGCAATTACAGAAGATGCATATAATTATGATGTCCCTTTGGAAAAAGTAAATAAAAACACTTATTTGATACGGCTTGACAGGGACAGACAGCTTCATTTAAGGATTTTGCTGCAAGGATGATGGCGCGGGTTGTCTGGTATTTTGGGAAAAAGCAAAACAGGAATCTTATGATTTTGACTGCGACTTCAGGTGACACAGGCAGTGCTGTTGCGCAGTCATTTTACGGTCTTGACAATATAAAAGCGGTTGTGCTTTTCCCCAAAGACAAGGTATCTGCAAGACAAAGAAAGCAGATGACAACCCTCGGGAAAAACATGACAACAATTGCAGTTGACGGAAAATTTGACGACTGCCAGAAAAGGGCAAAAGAGGCATTTTTAGGTCCTGCTCTTAAAAGCATGAACTTAAGTTCAGCAAATTCAATAAACATAGGGCGGCTTATCCCTAGACCATTTATTATTTCTGTGCATATTCAAGGATTGCCGCCAATGAAGAAAAACTGCTTTTCTCAGTGCTGTCAGGGAATTTCGGCGATTTAATGGGCGGGCTTTTTGCCCGAGTAAGTCAGGTACAAAATTTCTTTTGCCCGGCTTATAGCAACATAGAACAATCGCCTTTCTTCTTCTTTGTTATATTCCTCAACCTTTATCATATCAACTACCGGATGCTCGGTGCCTTTGCATGAAAAATAATTGCCGGGCTCTGCGCCCATCGCCTTGAAGAATTAATCAACCCTAAAAGAAAAGCGATAAGACCTGCATTTAAGGCAATCTGTCAAAAGAAAAAATATGCGCCTATAGATAAAAGATAAATTAGTTTAGTGTTTTTGTTGCTGAAAAGCAAATGTCCTCAACATTAATAATCGGAACATCAAAAATATCATCTTCCTCAATTCTGGGGCAGGCAGTATTTACAATCATATCCACATCCAGCCCAAGCATTTTTTCTTTTGCTATAAAGTCCATTGCAAGAAGGTAAACTGTTTTTCCTTCTCTTTCGATTTTTTCTTTGAGCTCAAATATATTTTTCTTAAACTGGCCTCGCTTGAAAGATGCAATCAACCCTATTTTTTGAGCATACTCAAATTTTTTTTGCCTGATTATTTTTCTTCTCAGGAGCATATCCTTTTTTTTTGTTATATCTAAAATGCCTGTTTTATCCGGACCTACGCACAATACAGGAACAGATATTCTTTCAAGAAGTCTTAATGGATGAAACATTCCAGAGCCAATAAACAATGCGCAGTCAATTTCATTGCCTAATGCTTCTATTCCACTGCAATCACATCCAAGAATCTGTCCCGGGTATTTTGTCTTTTTTGACTGCGGAACAAAAACAGTTTTTCCATTCTGCTCCAAAAATTTCTTTATTTCTTCGAGTTTTAATGCATGTTGGATTACAGAGCAAAGAGCGATTTTTTTGTATTTGACCAGATTTTTCAAACCATTTTTCAAAATTTCAAGAGCGCAAAAATCACTAAAGCATTCTATATATTCTGTTGGAATTATTGGTCTGAGACCAAAGTCAGAATGCCCGAAATGAAGCAGTAAATCACATCCAAGCATTTTTGCTTCATAGTCCCTTAAGTCGCATGCGCCAAAGCATGGCTCAACTATCATAGCAGCACTGCAATTGCATGATTCAATTATTTTTGCTATTTTCTTCAGGTCTGCCTT
Organism: Candidatus Nanohalarchaeota archaeon; assembly: GCA_003660905.1. Taxonomy (GTDB): domain Archaea; phylum EX4484-52; class EX4484-52; order EX4484-52; family EX4484-52; genus EX4484-52. The sequence continues at coordinate 8,670 of QMVB01000010.1, forward strand.
CATGCCTTCAGGAACGGTTATCGCAACTTTCTTTGGCTTTCTTTTTTCAAGGATTGAAATTATTTTCCTGTTGGTTTCTTCGGATAGCATATGTTTTTATATATCTCACTGCTTTAAAAATGTAATAGGAAAATAATTTTGCTGATTAATATGATAGCGAAGATAGAGCAAAATTCTTTATACTGTAAATAAAATCCCTACGAAATTTTACGATTTATTTGCAACAAAAGGGAAAATAATAACTAATTGTTTATGAAAAAGAGGATGAGAAAAAATATCTGTTATTCACTCGTATTCTTGTATTTCTTTCTTTTAAGCATAAAGTTAATGTCTTTTTCATTCAAGATGTTTGGTGGCGGTTTTTCCCAATCACTCATCTCAATAACGACAAATCCCTTTGTCGCATTGTTCACCGGCATTCTTGTGACAAGCATTGTCCAGAGTTCTTCATTTACAACATCTCTTGTTGTTAGTTTGGTTGCATCTAATTGCCTGACTCTGACAAGCGCAATTCCTATTGTGTTGGGAGCAAACATTGGAACCACAATCACAAATACGATTGTCTCGATTACGCATATACACAAAAAAAAGGAATTTAAGCGCGCTTTTGAATCAGCCATTCTTCATGATACGCACAATATTCTTGCAGTTCTGCTCTTTTTTCCTCTGGAACTGCGTTTTCATTTTCTTGAAAAGACATCATTGTTCATTACAAATCTGTTTTTTAACTCAGTCGCAGGTCATATGGCGAATGTTTCTTTTACAAGTCCGTTAAATTATATATTCGATCCATCCATAGCTTTTTTCAAGTATTTGTTCAGCAACAATGCCCTTTTTCTCGCGATATTCTCTTTGGCTATGTTGTTTATCTCTCTTGTATCATTTGTAAATATCCTGAAGCCCCTTGCGAAAACAGAGTTTAAGGAAATCATACACAACTCAATTTTTAAAAGCCCAAGAAGAAGTTTTGCTTTCGGTCTGTTGCTCACTGCATTTGTCCAGAGCAGTTCTGTCACAACTTCCCTTATTGTTCCATTTGCAGGAACAGGGCTTATTGCTTTAGAAGCAATATATCCTTATATTCTGGGTGCAAACATCGGAACAACGATTACTGCTCTTCTGGCATCTATTGCACTGGGAAGCAGTGCCGCTGTCTCAATAGCCATGGTGCACTGTTTGTTTAATTTGCTGGGAAGCATAATAATGTACCCAATAAGAAGAATTCCTATTTTTATTTCAAGAAAAATCGGCGAAACTACACTTACTTCAAGAATAATTCCGCTGATTTATGTTATGACTATATTTTTCGTAATCCCTATTTTAATCATATTTTTTTAGTGCGGGTAAATTGCTAATCAGAAAAAAGAAATATCATGGCAATGTTTATATATATTCTTTTGACTATAATGATTATGACTCAAAAAAAGCAGCCAAAATTCAAAAAAAGATGCAAAGCCCAGATTTATATATCCTTCATTGTCGGAGTAGGCGTGTTTATGGCTGTTTGTTTTGCTGTTGCATTGTTTGCAAGCAACAATTATCCTGTAGTTATCAGTGATTTATCTTATCAAAAAAATTCTTTTATATTCTCCTCTTTTGTAAATAAAGTTATGGGGAATCTATCGCAGGGAGAGTATATTCTCAATGAAAGCGTAAATTCTTTCTCTCAATGCACTTTTCTAGATAAGAATGATGCTGCCTCTATTTCCAGTTACAACTTTTTCCAGCAAAAATTCGGGGTCGAGAATTATTCTTATATGATAAATGCAGCGGAAATGCCTATCGCAGTAACGACAACTCCTAATGGGGCTAACTACGAGGGGAATTTTATCATAGAAGGTAATGAGATAGACGTAGTAGTATCTAAAGTAGGGATTAATTATGATACAGTGACATTGAATGGATTAGTTGCTTTAAATGAAGGAGAAGCCACAAACCTTTTCACTACTGTCCCAATTTATGTTGAGAAGATAGACAAAAAAGGTCAATTTGTAATATTTAAAAAACAAATAATAAGTTGCGGAAACTACTACAATATACTGACCAGCAATACAATGCTCGAGACAAAATATTTGCTGTCAAAAGATAAAAATATAATCCAGATTATGCTGGCTTTATGGTAATATAGTATTTATGTTAATTTACCTATTATTGAATGTGCTATAATGTAGTATAAATTTGCAGTGGTCAATATCTTTCAATAGTGCAGACAGAGTTTCTATATTTTATATAGGGCATTCTCCCCTATAGAAATCCCATTCCTCGCATTCTGTTCCATCTTCTAATATGCAGAATCCTACTTGATCTCCATCAGGAGCAGTTACTATTTCTACTGTTCCTCCTTGTTCTTCGCAATAAACAGAAGCAGGATTTGGGATTTTTGTTTCATCAGCGTCAGTTTGATTTCCTGTCTTGTTCAAACATCCACTGCATGCAACAAGGACTGTTAAGACCAGACAACATATGTATTTAAACTCCATATCTTTTTTTACTGTTGATATTTATATAGTTTTGGGGCATTTAACTAATTCTTTTTCCCAAAAACTCGCCTACCTTTACTTCTGTTTCATAGCCTTTGGAGGTATTTTTGAGCAAATCTTCAGCAAGTTGGATTTTGTTTTTCATAAAGAAAAGCAGAACCGCGGAGCCGCCAAACTGAAAATATCCTTTTTCGTTTCCCTTGAAAGCATTCATTTCATTATTATGCGTCTGAACAATTGAGCCTATGCAACTTGCGCCAACCTCTACGCAAACAACACGCCCGAAATTTTTTGACTCAAATAATGTCAAATGTTTCTTGCTTTTGATATATAGCTTTTTTGTTTTTTCCAGGGAAATCGGCGTCACTGAATACAGCTTTCCTTTTAATGCCTTTGTCTTAATCACCTTTCCGTTATCTATAAAATGAAATCTATGGTAATCTTTTGGCGTAAGCCTAAATATGCAATAGCTCCCTCCTTCATAATCCTCAGCCGGGACAAATTTATTCAAAAGTTTGCTAAGCGCAAATGTATCATTCTTTACCTGAAAGACATAATTTATATCTGTATTTTCAAAAGCCAAAACCTTGCTGTCTGCCGGGCATATTCCATGAAGAGGGTTGCTGTCTATAGGACGGGAATTCGGCTTTAATTTGCGGATAAAAAAATCATTGAATGTCCTGAATTCGTCCAATTGCTTTTCAAATTCTTTTATATTGATATTATGTTTTTTGACAAATTTTGGGATTATTTTTTTTGAAACCCTGCTTTTGTAATAACGCGACAATGCTTTGCTAAAAACAGGATAATTTAAAAGATACTTTCTTATAGGATTTCCATATCTTCCGTAAAAAAAGCTTAGCAAAGGCTCTGTTATTTCACGTTCATAATACACTTCATCACTGGTTCTTTTTACATAAGGCACTTTTATATCTTTAATTTTCATATTAAATAATAATACAGATATATTTAAATATTAAGAACGATTATTTTTTATTTTTAAATAATCTTCTCAATATTGACAAGATTGGTTTTGCCAGAGAGTAAATCACAAACAATATGCACCCAAGAGCGGAAAACTTCAAAACATTATCAAAGGAAGCAATATAGCTGGAATTTAAAAAATGCAGGATAAAAGGAAATGCAGCAGAAACAAGCGCCACTATTATTATTTTCTTTGCAAAAGCAAGCATCTTTATGGCAAGATAAACAAAAATTATGAAAATCAAAATAATTGCAATATTGTCCCAAAGCAAAGAAAGATATGGATTTTGAAGAAAACCAACTGCATTATTGCCTGAGACTGTTTCATTCAACAATGAAGCATTTGTCTGGTTCAATAAATTTGTTATATTTTCTGTATTCATACAATTCATAAAAAGGTAAAGTAAAGTTATAAACATTGCACTTTTTATATCGTGAATATTTTCTATATTTCCAATAGGTGTTGTAGATTAATTAATAACTATAAAAAATCATTTAATTTTGATTTTGCTTTCTCTCTTCTTCCATGATGCTCTTCAAGGAACTTATTAATTTTTTCAATAAGTATTGCCTTTAATTCTCCAGAAAGAATCCTGCCGGCTTTATAATCATTATAAATTGTTTTTAGCTTTTTGTCATCTTCTTCAAGGAATGTAAGCCACTGGTAGGATACATCAATATCTGGATTCCCGCCGAGACTGCGATGCTCTTCGACAGTTGGCTGGCCTCCTGAAAAAGCATATTTATTCACTTTCTCCCTGATAGTTTGAGGAGTATCTGTGAGGGCAATATAGGAAAGATGGTCTGATGAAGACATTTTGCCCCCGGAAAGCCCAGGGACAAATAAATGATAAGTTGAACTTAATTGCGTAAATTTATGCATCTTGAATCTCTTTGAAATATCCCGGGCAAGTCTTAGGTGCGGGTCCTGATCAATTCCTACTGGAACGACTACAGGCATAGGACCTTCAAATTCCGGCAATTGTGCATGAAGCATATCTGCTGCCTGCAAAAGAGAAGATATCATTTTCCCGGGAGATATTTCTCCATATACTGCCCTGAATTCATTAAATGTAGCATGCCTGGAGAGTATATTCTGCAATCGATAATAAGCATTTGCCTTTTTAGAATCATTTGAGCGGTTGCTCTGGAAATATATTTCACAGTTTTTGGATTTGAGACCAAGAGCAATATAATTGGTGATATATTCTTCAATGGCTATCTTCCTGCCTTCTTCAAGGGACTGCCCTCTTGTGTTGTACGCTTCAATATCTGCAACAGCAATATATATTTTCGCCCCAAGATTTTGGTAAAATATCATCTGTTGCGCAAGAATCATGTGCCCTATATGGAAATTTCCGCTCGGCATAAGTCCTGTCATCATAACAAATGGTTTCTTATTAGTGTATGCCTGCACAATTCTGCTAAAATCCCTGTGAGCAAAAATTTTCTTTCTCCTGAATAAAAGGTTGTCGTTGAATGCATCAGGCAGTTCTCCCATAGGACTGAGACCGAATTTCTTTATCATCTTGTTGTAATCTGTATCTCCGCTAACATCCCATGGAGTTACTATAGGCTCTTTTTTCATATATAAAGATTTTGCAGAAAACTTTATATATTATGAATTCGTATAGTGCATATAAAAGTGATGAATATGGTAGAATATGAAAAAGCGATTAAAAGACCTTTTCAGGACATCAAAAAATTATTAATAGGCAGCATAATAGCAATCATCCCAATTGCTAATTTTATTTACAGTGGATACTTACTAAAAGCTGCAGAAAATACGATGAAAAAAGACAACAATCTCCCTGAGTGGGAAGACTGGGGAAATTTGTTTATGGCAGGAATTATGGCTGCTATTATTAGTTTTATTTATTTCATTCCCGCAGGAATTATAACTATAGTAGCAGGAACTAAAATAATATCTGCCTTATTAGCAATAAATAAAGCGGCTATGTCTTCTTTAGATTCTTCTATAGGCAGTTGGATGATTGTATTTTTTTTAGTAATGGGAATTACATTTTTAGTCCTGCCTATGGCACTACTGAGATTTGTGGATAAAGGGAAATTTAGTGCAGCTTTTGCTTTTGGAGACATATTGAAAAAAGTATTTAGAGGAAAATACATCATAGCATGGATTATTGTGGGCGTTTACTCCATTATACTGATGGCAATCCTTTCTATTATCCCTGTTGCCGGAACAATGATAGCTGCATTTATCACAGGAATAACATCAATAACGATATTTGCAGAAGTCTATAGCGAAGAGTAATTGAGGATTTTTTTTCTTTTTTTTAACCCTTAACAACCCGCAAAATATCCTCTCCATACTTTGCAATTTTCGCAGGTCCAAACCCATGTATCTTTTCTAACTCAGCAGAACTCTTTGGCATCTTTTGCGCTATTTCCAGCAAGGTCCTGTCATGCAGTATGCAATAGGCAGGAAGGTCCATCTCTCTGGCAAGAGAACTTCTCCAGCTTTTTAGCCTCGCCACCAAAGTCCCGGATAATTTAGATATATCCATATTAATTTTCTCTTTAATTTTTAACTGCAATTTTTCTTTTTTCGCATCCATTAATTCAAGCATGGTTTTTGTTATAAAATAAGTGGGCTTTTTGCCTGAGTAAGTCAGGTACAAAATTTCTTTTGCCCGGCTCATAGCAACATAGAACAATCGCCTTTCTTCTTCTTCTTTGTCATATTCCTCGACCTTTACCATATCAACTACCGGATGCTCGGTGCCTTTGCATGGAAAATTAAGGGCATTGCACCCGACAATAAGAACCATTTTTGCTTCCATTCCCTTGATTGCATGAATGGTCGCAAGTGTTACATCATCTTTTCTGGCTTTGCTGCTTCTTTTCATTTCATCGCTTCTTACTACATGCTTTATTCCTGCAATTTTCATTCTCTGGGATATTTCATTCAACTGCCTGTTGACTCGCGCCAGTACAAAAATTTCATTTCCGGGGAGGTCTGATGAGAGTATTTTTTGCAGGACATGGTTGAACTCTGCATCTTCTGAACTAAATTTCAAAAGATTGATGTCTTTTTCTCCTTCAATGGTTGACTCTAAATCTGCCAGTCCCATGTTCTTTATTGAATTATTTATCAATTCCACCAGGTGCTTTGTTGACCGGTAATTTTTTGTCAGAGTGATTATATCGCAAGTAGGGTAGTTATCCTCAAAATTAAGTATGTATCTTATATCAGAGCCCCTCCAGCCGTATATAGACTGCCTCGGGTCTCCTACGCAAAACAGATTAGGGGAATTAAGAATATCGACGAGCTTTATCTGAGTTGAATTGACATCCTGGTATTCATCTACGAGCACATGCTCAAATTTAGGTATTATTTCTTTGTGCTTTTCAAACAGCGTTATTGCATCAATCAACTGGTCTGCAAAATCGCGCAGGCCGTATTTTTTCATGTATGCTTCAATGTAATTGCAGACGCCAAATACCAGTTCTGCGCTTTTTTTATTGTCTTTGTTAGCAGTTTCAAAGGACAGTTTTCTTAAGGACTTGTTCTTGAATTTATAGTAGTCCCTGATGAAAAAGCAGTCATTCATGAATATATTCTGGAGCTGTTCAGTGGTTTTTCCTTTTTTCTGGGCGTAGCTGAAGTATATGTCTGTTGCCTGTTCAGGAGATATATTTAAGCTCGAAAGCGCCTTGCCAACCATCACAATTTTATCCCTGTAATTAATTACTCTGACTGTTTTGCTGTAAATCATGTTATTGTACCATCTTAAAATCTTCTCGCAAAATGAATTGAATGTTTCAATATTTACATCGCTTATATGTTCAAGCCGCCTCATCATTTCAGCTCTTGCTTTTCGGGTGAATGTTATTGCCAGTATTTTTTTAGGAGCAACAGAGCGATACTTTACAAGGAATTCAATCCTTTTCGTAAGCACAGTTGTTTTCCCGGAACCTGCCCCTGCAAGGCATAGGATATGCTCGTTGCTGCTTATGATTGCTTTTTTCTGCTCATCATTGAAATGATTTAGAAAATCACTGTATTTTTCAAATAATTCCTTCTCTTTTTGAGTTATCTGTGTCTGGGTTTCCTTAAAATTAAAGGACAGCTTTTTTTTGTAGAGAACAGGATTGTCTATTTCTTTTCTTCCCTTTTCAGTCAATTCAAGCACTTTCCAGAACTTTTTGCCGTTGATGGAAGTTACCTCAATCAAGTTATTTAAGATAAGATTGTCTATCATTGCGTTCAGCTCTTCTTCATCATAGGCAAGAGTTCCGAAATTTTGTTTTGAAGCCAAACAATTTCGGGCTATTGACTTATTGCTCTCTTCCCCACGAAGAAAATCTATCAACAGTTTTTTCCCGACACTAAAGGAAATCTCCTTTATTGCTTTTAAGACAAATATATAATCCAGTTCCTTTTTGCTTTTCATCATAGATTAAAAAGAAGAATGATTTAATAATCTTTGTTGGGATTCTTAAAAACTATTTAATCTTTGCCTGCTAATAGCAGTATGAATTCATCCAAAACAAAAAAATATTCATTTGCTACAGAATTAATCAGGAAATTGATTCATCTCAATGCATTGTTCATTGTGCTTTTATATGAATTTTTTGGGAAGCAAATCACATTGGTTGTCCTTATGATTGCATTGGTTATAGCTCTTGGAGCAGAGTATTTAAGGATAGAGCACGGCATGAAGATACCTTTTTTTGATGCAACATACAGGAGGAGAGAAAGAAAAGCGCTTGGAGGACATGTATTTTTTGTAATTGGGGCTATTCTTGTGATTTCTGTTTTTTCAAAAGAAGTCGCAATAATATCTATACTCATGACTGTTTTTGGTGATGCTGCTGCTGCGATTTTTGGCAGGGCATATGGAAAGCATTATATTTCCGGGCTAAAAAACAAGGCAATAGAGGGTGTCTTTGCAGAATTTGTTGCAGATATGTTTGTAGGAATCATTTATCTTTGGCTGTTTGTCGGAACCATTTCTCCTGTATGGTGGTTCATTCTGATTGCAATGGCAACTGTTGCAACAATAGTTGAGACTATAAGCAGGAGACTGGATGATAATTTACTGATTCCTGTGTTTTCCGGCATAGTAGGAGAGTCTTTGTTGCTTATTATAGCGATTGTGGTTTGATAATAGGGGGAGTAATTTTATCAGTTGGTCTTCGGATGATGAGAGTAAATCAGGAGCATTTTATATCGCTCTTGACAGGGAACCAGAACCACTTTCATCAACGATTATTGGAAAAGCAATAGAAGAAGAACAAATAGATGGGTTTGAATTAGTATATTCTGATAACATCATAAGAATATACAAATTAAGAGAATAAATGCTTTGCCTAAAATTTACTCGCAATCTTCCTTATTTCTTTTTCTTTTTTAGAGGACAAGTCAAGTATTTTATTTAGTTCTTCAACACTGAATCCGCCGTATTCTCCTTTCTGCATGGCGCAGATGTTTCCGTCTTTTGTGAATGTTGTTGTCAGGCGGCAGTTGAAACAAGTTTCCTCGTCTTTTGTTGTATCTAAAATGATTTTTGTTTTGTATTTTCTTGCTGTTATAGTAATTGGAAAATCAGTTATTGGAAATGGCTTGTCTTTTTCTTTTTCATCTTTTTTTGGCATTTTTGCAAAATGCAGTGCCAAAACGCATGCAAGAGTACAGGCGTCAATTAATCCACCATTATGATTGATTATATAGCAGTCAATGCTGATTCTCCAGATTTCCTCGTTTTTTTCAAGGCACAGTTTCTTAAGATCTATGCAGTGGGATTCCCGAATTCCTCTGTCAACAACCCGGCTTAATTCAACCATTGTTTCATCCGGTCTTCCGGCTTCAATTTCCTTTGCTGCAAGAGGCATGTATTCTACAGATGTCACTATTACTCCTTCATCAGGACTATCAGGATAAGGAATTCCTAAGTCTCCTTTTATGCCGCATATTACTTCAGTATTGCCTATTTTTAATCTGCATGAGCCAAGCGCATTTTGGATTGGGTTTTTTTCAATTTCTATTGCTCTGTATTCGTCCTTTTTTCTGTTGTCTAATCGCTTGTCTTCAAGTATTTTTTTACAAATGTATTTTGCTGTTAATTTGTTAAGTGCCATAATTAGAATTATCTTTTCTTTCCGCTCCTTCTTGCCGCAATAGAGCCTATTTTTCTTCCCGGCGGCGCATTTCTGCTCACTGTCTTTTGCTTTCCGAAGTTTTGTCCACCATATTTGTGGTCTCTTGCATTCATATTTGTAGGAGATATTCGCGGATATTTTTTGCTCTTTGCCTTCATTTTATGATATTTATTCCCTGCTTTTACCAATGGTTTTGCTGTTCTTTTTCCTCCTGCAACAACGCCGACTATTGCCCGGCAGTTTGGATCGAATGATTTTTGCTTTTTAGAAGGCATCTTTACTATAATTTTGTTTTTGTCCCTGGATACAACCAGCCCAAATGTTCCGCATCCTCTTATTAATTTTCCGCCATCATTTGGTCTGACTTCAATGTTGAAAACAGGCATTCCTTCAGGTATTTGGCTTAGCGGAAGAATTGTTCCTGCGGGCGGTTTTTGCTTTGGATTCTGTTTTTGCTTTAATTCAAAAGTGTCTTTTGTGCTTAAACCTTCACAGGCAAGCACATAATGTTTTTTATTCTCTAATTTTACAATTAACAGCGGCGCTCCTCTTGCCTTGTCAGTTACAATATCTTCTACAATAGCAACACCGTCTTTTAAATCAGGATATTTTAATTTAGTAAGAAAAGCATGACTTCTTGCCTTGTAGGTTAAAGACCCTTTTCCTCTTCTTTGACAAATAATAGGAGTTCCCATATTTGTTTAAATTCTAAAATATTATAAAGTTATTGAAAATTATTTTTTATATTCTTCCATATACTTGTAAAAAAACAGCATAAGAAAAAACAAGGCAAGCATGACAGGAAGGATTATTAAAAATATAGAAAAATCAAAGAGAGAATAATCACGAAAAATCTTGTAAGATAATGTTATTATTATTACAACCACTGCCACAATAATAAGCCAGTTTTGGTTTGTATCTTTTAGTAAATCATCACTATCTATCATTATTTATACATAAATGTTAATATATTTAAATATATCTATTTATTTAATTTTGTACTTTTTTCAGATTTTTGTTTTCTACTAAAAAGTAATAAATTAAACTCTCACAAAATACCTTCTTTTTTTAATTTTACCACCATAAAGTAACAAAAATAATTCTCTCAAAACATGAATTTTTTTGTTTATAGATTATCCAATGGGCTGGAAATTTCCTTTAACTGGGCTCCTGAGACAGTTGTGTAAATCTGGGTTGTTGCGAGATTAGAATGCCCGAGGAGTTTCTGTATTTTCCTTATATCTACTCCATTTTCAAGCAAATGTGTTGCAAAACTGTGCCTAAGAGTATGCACATGGACCTTTTTCTTTATTCCTGCTTTCAGGGCTGCGTTGGTTACTATATACTCTACTGTTCTTGGGGCAATCCTATCACTGATTCTGCCCGGAAAAAGATATCCTTTCGGCATTTTACCATCATTCATAAGATTTTTTAAACAGGAAATTAATTTATTGGATAATATTACCATCCTGTGCTTTTTTCCTTTACCCTCACGAATCCATGCAATTTTTTCATTCAGGTCCAGCTCACTCCATTTCATATTTATGAGCTCGCTCAGACGAATTCCGCTGGAATAAAAAAAACAGATAATCGTCTTGTTCCTGTGATTATCCTCACAGTCAATAATCTTTTTTATTTCTTTTTGGCTTAGAACTACAGGAATTGATTTAGTTGTCTTCGGCGTCTTTATTTTATATGATTTGCCCCAAATTTCATTGTATAAAAATAAGATTGCTGATTTTATTAGAGCAATTGATTTAAATGATTTTTCATCATCAACTAATTCTGCAAGATATTCTTTTATGTCCTCAAGTTCTGCTTCTTCAGGATCTTTTTTGTACCATTCAAGGAACTTTTGCGTGTTGAACAGATATGTTTTATAAGTTGCATTAGTGAACCCTCTGAGTTTCATTTCAGTGAGCATTTTTTGTAAAATCACATTTTTTGGTCTATTTTGTCTCTGTACCCTACCCATAGCCCTTAAATATGCACTAAAACTATATAAAGTTTTGCGTATAATGTATATTATACGCAATGGGGCAAAAATAGTCATAAAATTTGTGAAAAATATGAATATTACTCTAATTGGAATGGCAGGTGTGGGAAAAAGTTTTATCGGAAAGCATCTGGCAGAAAGATTGAATTGTACTTTCGTAGATATTGATGAAGTAATTGAAAAAAAGACAAGTTTAACTCTCCAGCAAATAATAGATACTCATGGTGAAGAAGAATTTTTGAAAATTGAAGAAAGAGCAATCCTTAGACTGAACGGTTTTAATAATTCTATAATCTCTCCCGGCGGAAGCATCATATATTCAAAAAAAGCAATGGATTTTC